>WJJB01000025.1 GCA_014729935.1 Candidatus Bathyarchaeota archaeon
ATGATGTACCTTTCGAGCAGGCAGCAGGGCGAATCATTGACCTCAGGGAAAAACTGAAGCAACGCAGCCTAACCAATATATTCCTCTTGATGAATGGGTGTGATCATCTCCGTCCCGAGGAAAAGATACCCGATTTCATCGAATTTTTCAACAAGATGAATGATGGCACGGAGGGATTCTTGGTGCATGTGTCAATGGAAGAATACATCACCATGCTCAAGGACTGTATCAAGGCATTCAAGGATGAAGCCACGGGAGAAACCAAGGACGTGCGATTGAAGGAATATACGGGGGACTTGCGGCATGGGCGAGAACACCCTATCCTTTCCGATATCTTCAGCTCCCGCGTCTACCTGATCCAAGAAAACGTCGCCATGCAACGATTGCTAGAACGGCTGGTTGAACCACTCACCGCCATCGCCACGTGTCTCGCGCCAACCACTTACACCATATCTAGGGAGTACATTTGGTACCCGTGGCGCTTGGTCCTGCAAAACCACCCGCATGATTCGATAGGTGGTTGTAGCATTGACGAAGTCCATGCAGACATGATGCATCGAAACAAGGTGGCGAGGGAGGCGGCAAACCAGCTTTGCAAGGATGCCGTGCGGCACGTGATACCTAGGGTGGATCTCCATCCAGGCCTCGGCGAACCTGCAAGCGGGATGGATACCTTCGAGCTCCTTGTATTCAATCCAAGTGCCTATTCTAGGAATGGCATCATTAATTTCTGGGTTGAAACGCAGGATTTCGGAGATAATACCTGTCCCGAGATATTTAAGATAGTGGATTCTAACGGCAACGAGGTGCGTTCAAGGAATTGGCGAGTGGATCAACCCCCTTTAACGCCAAGTAAACGCAAGCATGGATCCGCATATTACCAGTTCGAATTCACTGCCAAGAATGTCCCGGCACTTGGGTTCACCACTTTCCATGCCATCGCCTCCGAGGAGCTACTTGGAAAGCAAAATGATATCTCTTGGGCATCCTTTGAAGACCATAATACAGTGAAGCTCCAATCAGCAAGGTACCAGGTTGAACTCAACCCGAACGGCAGTTTCAACCTGCGAGTGATGGAATCTGGAATCATGTACAAGAACCTCTGCACGTTCATTGATGAAGCCGATGCCGGTGACGAGTATGATTTCCACTCGCTCATTGAGGACTTGCCAGTGACCACATCCAATTGCAAGTGCAGCTCTGTTGATCACGGGATAACTAGAGATCGGGCGTGGTTGGCATGGAGGTTATCCTTACCCGTGCCTACCAGCTTAACGGATGACAGACTGGCGAGGAGCAAGACCGTGGTGCCAATTGATATCGAGATCACGTTGGAAATGTTTCCTTGTTCCCCGAGGGTCGATATTTCACTAGCCATCAATAACACTGCAAGGGATCACAGGTTGCGCGTGTCCTTCCCAAGCGATCTTTCCACCAATAAAAAGCTCGTGGGGCAGCATTTCACCGTGCTTTCCAAGTTCATTGAAGAACCATCTGGAGAACGATGGGTGCAACCTCCAAATGCAACCGACCACCACCTTGATTTTATTTCCTTAGTTGGAACGCGCGATAATAAAACGCACGGGTTAATGATGCTCACCCGCGATGTCCAAGAACATGAAATCAACAGGCACGATCATGGTGAAAACACCATTATCATAACCTTGCTACGAGCGGTTGGATGGCTAGGAAGACCAGAAGGGGGCGCCGGTCCATCACTGGAAACACCAGGCGCGCAGTGTCAGGGAATGCACAATTTCGATCTCTCCATAATCCCTTTCAAGCCGATTGCCAAGGCTGGCAAAAAGCATTCGATACCAGGTTCGCTTTTCCGGGACATCGAGGCGTTCAAGGTGCCACTCCAATGCACGGCGCTCCACTCGTTCAATGATTATCACAACACCGCACCATTTCCAGCAATCATCGATTACCGGCGCTTTGATCTACCGCACATCCACGTGGTTCCCGAGAATAACGCAAAATTCTTGGATAAGCCCAAAATCCTCTTGCCTGGAACAGATCTACTTTCGATAGAACCCCCCGGTATCGTCATGAGCGCGTTCAAGGTGGCAGAAAGAGATATTTCGCTGATCCTGCGGATGTATAACCCAACGCGGGAATCCTTGGATTGCTTGATTAAATTGAGCCCATTGCTAAATATCAAGCAAGTCTTGGAGGTGAAACTTGATGAAATCACACCTGCGAGGTGCCACGAGATCTCCAGCGATGGGAATGCCGTGTCCATCAAATCCTTCTCGCATGGCGAGATCGTGACCTTGAAGCTTAGCCGGTAATGTTCTTCCCTTTTTCTCTAGTCTCCATTCTTTTCCTTTTTTCCTGCAATCTTGCGCGTGATCAAAGCAGCGGCAGCACCCGCGCCAATGCCATTATCAATGTTCACCGTGACAAGCCCGGGGGCGCAGCTTTGAAGCATGGAACTTAACGCGGTCTCGCCTTTTCCACCATGACCATACCCGGTTGAGATGGGCACGCCAATGACAAGCACGTCGGTAAGGGAAGCAATCACTGACGGCAGAGCACCTTCCATGCCTGCACAGCACACGATGGTATCCACATCACCATCGATCAGTTGCCGTAGTGGTTCGAAGACTCGATGAATTCCCGCGATGCCGATATCATGAACCCGTTTCACCCTGCACCCCATTAGTTCACACATGATTGCCGCTTCCTCGGCTACAGGAATGTCCGAGGTACCAGCAGTGATAATACCTACCAATCCAACTGGATCAGGTCGTGGTTGCTTCATGCGAAATGCAACTCGGGAGGATTCTCGAATCTCCATCTTCCCGGGAAATGACGAACGGATCATTTCAATGTGGACCGGGAGTAAGCGGGAGATCAGAACCGATTCCTTCATGTCCAGTACCTTGGAGATGATTTTCCTGAGGAGATCCACGTGCTTGGTTTCTGCAAATATCACTTCAGGAATACCAGTGCGGAGCTCCCTGAAAACATCCAAAGAAGCAACATGTTCGATATTCTCGAGCATCGTTCCCTTCAACACGCGTTCCGCATCAACAAGGCTAATTTTACCTTCCTTGTAATCCTTGAGCACGTCCTTGATGGTATTTCCTGAAATGCGCCTTTCTTGATCCATGGTTGATAACCTCTTGGATTTCATTGCGGGATATTGTGTTTTCCCATCACGCGGGGTGACCGCGTGATTCCTGAACGGTTGGAATGCGTGGGAAAATATGAACCCGCGCGAGCCCCACCCGATCATGCACAAATTACAAATGCACGTTTCACCATTATATACACATGGCGGAAATGCCAACATACGAGGTAGCAATGGATCGATTACCTGCCACCTTCATGCAGATGCTGGGGCAGCAAGCGCCCGCGGGATTGCCGGAACCGATACCAGAGATCGGGAGCACGTTTGAAGCCGATAGGATCGTTATAGCAATTTTCGATAACTTGGGATTGTACGAGTTAAGCCAGTACAAGCCTGGTTTCCTCATCAAGTTTTCCAACGCTCTATGCTTGCTGAAAACGAGAAATCCATACACCCTTGGTGTGATGCACCAGCTCTTGTACGGGGGGTTATTACCCACGGTTGGATTCCCGTATGCTGAAGGGTTTCACTTGTTGAAATATCTAAACGAGCTCGACATGAAAACAGCCATGATTGGCAGGCCGAAAGATCTCAGGCGTTATTCGGGTAACACCGAAGAACGTCCCAAGGAATCAGACATGGCAGTCTGGGTGGAAGCCGCCCGGGTTATTAACACCTACCAGTTATCATGGTTGCATTTCTTGGATTTCGAGGGACTCAAGGACCAAGCAAAGGCACGTGGTCAGGATCTCGAAGAACTCGTGAAGCGCTTGTTGCTCCGTACCGATAAATGGATGACGAGCATGTACAAGCAGCTTCGAAAGGGAACTGTTTTAGTGATTGTCGGTGATCACGGCAGGTTCATGCTTGATTTTGCAGGGAACGACAAGAGAACCATGATGCGCGCCGCGAGCATGCCCGTGGCACTTTTCATCAAGAAATAGATAATACCTTTAACACCTTGGTTTACTCCTTTTTACTTGGCTCCCGTGGAACATGAAGAGACTTTTACCCGTATTCCGCCAGAAAGCCACGTCCTTTATTTAGCAGTAACGGGGGAATTTGATGTGCTCGATGCGAAGGATTGAAATGGAACCGGAGATTTCCCCACCTGATGTCAGTCAATGCATCGACGGGAACGGAGAGAACCACGGTTTCCTTGAAATCTCC
>WJJB01000237.1 GCA_014729935.1 Candidatus Bathyarchaeota archaeon
GCGTTAAACCTGCCTTTACTCGTAATTCCTTGATACGATTCTTCACGTCATCACCTTCCCGCATCTTGCTAAGCAAATATGCTATGAATTCATCGAACGCGAGATCCTTCTCTTCGAACACTTGATCATGCAATTTCCCCGGTACTTTAGGTTCCTGGGTATACTTGTGCACGAGCTTCTCGATCATCCTCTCGATGTGTGCTGGATTCCTGATACCAGCCATATACCCTTCCGGGAGAATACTCCCTTGCTTGCTGGACGCATTGGAGCCCGCTGTTTCTATCTTGACAGTGTGGAGCCCGAATCTTTTATCGAACAGTCCTTGGGAAATACTCACGTTCTGGATCCTGCTAAATGGAATGGTTACCTCGTGATTCGTGAAAACACCACGCCTGATAAAAATGAATTGATCCGTCACCTTGTAGAAAAACGTTTTCACGTAAGCTTTCACGTATGAATGGTATATCATGGTAACCACTGCGAACGCAATGATGCTTAATCCAACCGAAAGAAAAAAGGAGCCTCTCACGCTTATTTCGGTGAATATTGAAGATAGCAAGGTGATAGCTGCTGCCATCAGACCAAATAGCGATCCCTTAATAGTTTCTTTCTTGACCAAGGCAGGATCGCATTTCCCTTGATTTATTCCTGTTTCAGTGCTTGTCTCAGCCATAATAATTATCTCGTCTTGGTATTGTAAAGCGTACTTAGCTCAATATGTTAAGCTAGCTTAACATATTTAAGTTTAGCCAATCATGAGGGAAGATAATGGAAGGTATTAGAAAAAGATCAGGTGGAACGCGCAAATCTCCCGTATAATTTCATGCCAATGATGAATAGCACGATTCCAAATAATGCCAAGACGCCAAAATTGATCCATAATTGCGGATTAAGCAAGGTGGATTCGTTAATCATGAGGTCTTGGAAGATGAGTACCGTGATTCGCGTTGGAATCCACCGGACATACGGAACCAATGTTGGTGCCACCAATTCCAACGGGAAAAATGCCCCGCTGAACGTCATTAATGGAATCAAGAATATCCATACTCCACCCCCCGATGCTTCTGGCGTCTTGAATAGAGTGCCAGCCACAAGTGCCAACCCATTCAGGAACAATGAGGTTAAGACCAAATTCAGCGATATACCAGTGATAAGCGATAAGATGCTTCCTGGATACACGCGCAATCCAAATATGCTCAATACACCCACGCCAATGCCGAATTGCATGAATAGTATGATGGTGTTCGAGATCACGTGGCCCCCGAGCATGTCCATTGATCGCATTCTAGTTGATTCCAAACGTTTCAAGTTTCCCGATTTACGCTCCATGGTGATGAGAATGGTCGCCATGGACAAGATGGAGAGCATGCCATACATGAGATATCCAGGGCCTGAAAGCGTGATGCTATTTTTTTCAATATTGGTCACGGTTTGCTCGTTAAACTCCAAGGGAATCTCGTTTGGGTTGAAGTTGATGATTCCATCGATGATGGATTGCACTGTAGCCGTGATGATATTTCGTGTTAATTGCTCTGTGCTATCCCTGAAGAAGATGGATACCTGCTTGACGGGCTTGGGATTGCTTCCAGGGGCGGCAAGGGGATCAACCACGATGTCTGCCTTGGAAGCTGGTGGATCCACTTGCAGGAAGAACCCCTCCATGGTGCTCTTGATCGTTTCAACTTCCACCGTGAGTAATTCATTGGAAATTTCCGATCTATGGAAAAGGGTGGCATTCGCCATAGTTCCCGCATCTAGTGCAGCCTCGAATCCATCTTGAAACAGGAGGACATAATCATACCCTGATTCGTTGAAGGTGGACATGAACGTGCCGAAATCTTGCGATGTAATGTTAGTCACGTTCATGTAAGAGCCGGTAACATTCATGAAGTTATCAATGGAATGTGTAAATGCGCTGGAACTCGTGGTATCGTTGTCATACATGGCATAGGCTTTATCACCTGATTCATTAAGGAATAGTTCGAACCCGTCTGGGAATTCGATAAAAGCATCTATTTTTAAATCGTTCAATGCTTTTTCTGCTGATTCATGGGTTATATATTCCTTTATGTTCAAGGAATCGACATCCTTCATGATTTCAAGCATATATGAGATGTTATAATTGGGATATTGTGGATTATTGGCAGAAGTGCTGTCGAGATCGACGAAACCGATGGAATAGACGTATCCTTCCGTATCTGCACTTGTGGTTCCGAAAAGGAGCCCCATGAGCGTGTAAAAGAATATGGGAATCAGGATAACGAATAGGAGAGTCTTTTTATCTCTTAACGTGGTCTTGAGATTCTTCACGGCGATATCCCAAAAGAGTGGAGTCTTCATGGACTGCCATCACCTCAATTCCTTAAGGATCTCCCTGTTAGGGAAATGAACACGTTCTCCAGGGTATTGGATTTCATGCCCATGTTCGACACATGCAAGCCTTGATCCCGCATATCATTCAAGATACCTGTCAAATCATCCAATACATCTGTAATCGCCACACGAAACAAGTTATCTTCCTCGATATACTGGATCTTGTTGAATCTTGATTCCTTATTCAAGCGTTCCAGGATTTCCATAACCTTGGCACCTGCCTCCTTGAATTTGAATTCCAATATGTCTCCCGTTGAATGGATTCGCTTGAGATCGAACGGGGAATCAAGGGCAATGATTTTGCCGTTATCCATGATGGCAACCCGGTCTGAGAGCTCATCAGCTTCATCCATGTAATGCGTTGTCAGCAATACCGTTTTACCCCTGGCTTTCAGCCCCTTGATGTACTCCCAAATCAATCGCCTGGTTTGCGGATCAAGCCCCGCCGTCGGCTCGTCCATGAATACCAAGTCGGGTTCACTCACCAGTGCCATGATAAGGTTCAAGCGCCGTTTCATACCACCACTGAGCTTTGACGCCATGGTATCACGCTTGTTCTCCAATCCAACTTTCCTAATCAACATGCTCGCCCGCTGGAGCAATTCGTCTCTAGGGATGCGGTACATTTTTCCATAAAACATCACGTTTTCAATGATTGAGAGGTTTTCGTAGATGACGATCTCCTGCGGGCAGATGCCGATATGCTTTCGTACTTCATCTCTTGCAGCAACCACATCGTACCCGAACACCTTGATGCTCCCGCTTGTTGGATCCAATGCAGTCGCTGCGATGCTAATGGTGGTAGTTTTCCCGGCTCCATTTGGACCAAGCAAGGAAAATATTTCGCCCTTGTGAACGGTAAAGGATACCCCATCAACGGCTCGCACGTTCCCATCGGTATACACCTTTACGAGATCACGAATCTCCAATGCTTTCTTCTTCGAATTGTTATTCTTCATTTGAATCAATCCAGCATGATTTGATCTTGATGAAAGCTAAGTACATTTAGCTCGAGATGGATAGCTCGCTTTACATATATATACTTGTCATGTATCGCAATCGATCACGAATTCATCATGGTCAGCTTTCGCTCGCCTCCGTGAATGTGAAGAAGCTGCAGGCATATCAAGGTTTTCTGAAATCAGGCATGATGATCTACATGCATTCCATGTAATACACATGTAGATGTAGTTAATAGCCCATCAAGCTGATGGTTTTCCTTGCCTCACTCGATCGCCGCATGCGTTGCAATACATAGCACCGGGAACCAGCATTTCGCCACATTTATCACACACGATTTCCTGGCCGCATTCGTTGCAAAATCGGTGTTCTTCTGTAAGTAAATTCCCGCACTTTGGGCAGACGATTGCATCATCATCATGCGGGGTCATGATTTTCATGTTTTTCTTGCCTGCCTTCACCGGGTTGCCACATTTGCTACAAAACCTGGCAGTGGGATGTAGCGTTCCCCCGCATTTATCGCATTTCATCTCTTGGCCGCAATGAGGGCACGTGATAAGATCCACTCTCACCTTTTTACCGCAATTGGGACAGGAGAATAGTGATTCATCCTCTTCTGGAAGATTTTCTTCAACCAAGTAAAGAAGTTCGGGAGCGACGACCCTTTTCTGTTTTTTCTCGCACTTGGAGCACATGATGGACATTTCACTTTGATTCTTGCTATTGACGGAGGTTGTCACGATCTTCAAACTATCGTTTGCGCCACAGTAACTGCATTTCCCCATCTGGTCATTGAGGATTGGTCTCCACTTCAAGACTTCCTCCCGCTTCATCGAAAGAGGGAACCTATATGACTTGTGGCAATCCGGGCATCGCCCGATGACGAATATCTTATCTGCGCTGCCATCCGCGGGTTTCTGGATGTTAGTTGGGACAAGCATGCCATAGCATTTCTTATTGCCACAGGAGAACTTGACACCGGCGTAATAGTCTACGTTGAATGACATGGCTTAGCACCTATGCAGCCACATGGTGTGTTGGTGACATGCATGGTCTGATATGTGGTGCTTCCTATTGTATCTTTTCCATCACGAAATTCACATTCCGTGCAATCAATGCGCTTCCCATCACGTCCTTTTCCCTCATTGTCGTGAGGAAAAATCTTGAATCGTTTGCAAGAATCACATGTTACCTGCATTCGTTTCCTGCAGCAATGTCATCACGTCAAATGGTTTTCAAAGGATATTTTTTGAAGGCTCGATGTGCATCACGTGTGGGGGATCAAGGGTAATCATCTTGAGTTTGGGAAATGCTTGCTTCATCTCACGGACAAGCCTAAACGTATCCACACGTGATGACATGCCATCAACAATAGCAATATCTGGCTTGGACGATATGAGCATATCCATGATCTTACCATGTTCTGTAACCCGGATGGGAACAAATCCCGAGAATCTCAAGATATCCATTAGTGATTCCACGAATGAATCGTCCTCGTCGATGTCCAGTACCCTTGCCATTTTCTTTATCAATTCCATTCACAATCACACCCCATTAAATCAAAGGCATGTCTTTATCAAGGCATGAGCATTTTCAATTAGATCATTGTTTTTCATAATCGAGGAGTGGAGCACTGGAAGACTTGCACGAAGCATGACGAGAGATTGAATTATCCCCGAGAGAAATAGGTATTTAACACACTGCTACATTGAAGGGTTTCATGCGTTCGTGGAAGCATCCCGGGAAGCCCGCTCTTGCAAGCATAAAAGCTCGTTATTACAAGCAATACAACGCAAATTATGAACTAGAAATACCTGCAGAGGGATTTGATGGATGGCAGGAACGAGAAATCGAAATAGACTTGTCCCGACTTGCCCTGATATCCATGCACGCGTGGGATTATGGTGCCCGCATGGATTTTCCAGGATGGTATAACCACGTGGAATACATACCTAGAGCAAGAGATATCCTTGAAAAGGTGTTCCCGTGCCTATTGGAAAATGCTCGTGCTTCCCCCGTCCACGTGTTTCATGTCGCGAGTGGCGGAAAATATTACAAGAAATTCAAGGGATACAAGCATGCTCGAAAACTCGTGAGAAAAATGAGCTTGAATCACAAAGCGGTGATACCCAAGATAAGGAAGACCAAGGAAAGGCGGGCCATCGATGCATTCCGCCAAGACGAGTGCGGGTACGGGATCGAGAATCGGGAAGATATCGAGAAAGCGTTCAATCATCTTAACTTTCCCACGCAAGCAATGCCGATCTCCGGCGAGGGTGTTGCGGAGAATGCACAACAACTCCATGCATTATGCCTAGAGAGTGGCGTTGACCATCTCGTGTACATTGGATTTGCGTTGAATTGGTGCCTCCTTCTATCACCAGCAGGCATGGTGGAGATGTCCAAGTTGGGATATCTATGTAGCACGATTCCCGAGGCAACAACAGCCGTGGAAAACGCTAGTACCGCGAGTTCCGAATTAAACAAGCAAGCGGCATTATGGCGAGTTGCATTGTCCTTCGGATTCATCTTCCCGTTGAAAAGCTTCATTTCCTCCCTGTCGTCATTTCATGAATCCGAAGCATGATTTCTGCACGACTACCTGAATAAGGAATCATCGATGGAAGTTTTCATTCAATTTTAAATAATATTAATGAGATTAATAATCTACAAAGGAGTAGTTATTAAAGTTATTAAGACCATTAATAAAACTAGAAGGTTCATTAACTAAAAAAAACCTGATGAATATTATGAGGCGGTTCATCCAATGACCATCATCTCCAAGGAAATTTACGAGCTTCCAGATGACCAGCGTTTTATCAGGATTTCAAGTGCGATCGATGATCGAGACGACGAACGCATTTTCGAAGGGGATAAGGTATCCATCGTGCTTCCAACATACAATGAAAAAAAGAATTTGCTTCTTCTCGTTCCAGTGATTGAAGAAATTTTCCAGAAATTCAAGATCAACGGCAACATCATCGTGGTAGATGACAATTCGATTGATGAAACCGCCTTGGTTGCCCTCCGGTTTGCAAAGGCGTTTAGGAACATCACGGTCATCCAGAGACCTGGAAAACTCGGTTTGGGAAGCGCGTATAGAATAGGATTCAAGTATGCATTGGACCATGGAAGTAAATTTATTTTCGAAATGGATGCAGATTTAAGCCACAGGCCATCTTACATTCCCAAGTTCCTGAAATGTGCTAAAAAATACGAAGCAGGGTTGGTGATAGGGTCTAGATATTGCGGGAAGGGGTCAACTAGAGACTGGCCTCTAAAACGGAAGCTCATTTCCTTCAGCGCCAACCTCCTCACAAGGGTGGCGCTCAGGATCAAGCAAACAAGGGATATCACGTCTGGTTTCAGGGCGTACAATGCAGAAACCCTGAGAGCCATCAAGTATGACATGCTAACCACCAACGGGTATGCGTGGCAAATAGAAACGCTGCATCGGACCAAGCAAGCGAAAATGAAGATCAAGGAGATTCCAATCATTTTTCACAATCGCGAAATGGGAAAATCGAAATTGGGTCCAGATGACGTGAAGGAATTTATCATTTTTCTCGTGAAAGCTGCTTTTAACAAATTTGCAAGCATTTTCTCCGTCTTGCGACACTGATCTCTATCGTGGTATTCTTCTTTCAAATCTTTCCTTTATTACATGGAGAGTTTTATTAGATTTCCTAGCTTCTCTTCCCATGCTATTACCATTAGCAGGAATTAGAAACAGGTACATCCACATGACAGCAGACAGGATCGATCTAACTCTCGGATTGGTCGGAGATGATCACGTGCTGAGCTTGTTCAATATTCAAGATGATGCAACGCTCAAACTCAAGTTCCAATCGATAGCGCCAGACGAGTGGGTTGATGCCATCAGTTTCAAGGTGAAGAACTATGGGATGGTTGGAGATTGCGCCTTTGACCTTTTAAACAAGCTCGATGGCAAATTCTTGGAACAATTATCTTCCTTGGATTATGCAATCTTGTGTATCGGGACGAATGATATTCTTCTCCACACGCCATTACCTGATATCGTTAATCAAATAAAGGAAATCTTAAAAAACCTTTCCGATATTGGCACCACGCCTGTGTTTTGCACGATCATTCCAATTTCCAAACCCGAATTTAAAGATGTGGTCGTGGATGCCAATTCGATACTCACCATTCATTGTGCGAAACAAGATATCAAGGTTGTTGACCTGAACCTCATTTTCAATGACGGGGAAGATGGGCTTGATCCATATTTCGATATCGGAGACGGGATCCACCTCTCCCGCGAAGGATACATGTTCTTGGCAGATGCATTGCTGGTACGTATCCAAGAAATCATCATCAGGGAATACCAAGAATATTTTACCCAAGAATGATGCATTCTAGCACGAAGTAACAAGCATTTCCCGCGCGTTGGATGTGGTGCGGTACAACCGGGAAACAAATAGATGCGGAGTTTAACCATGACACGATCAATACCAGAAGGAACTGATGAGGAAGTCCTGCTACACATGTACACCACCGCAGTTAAAATAAGGAAGTTTGAAACAAAGGTGTATGAAGTATTTAACCTGAATCTTATCCCTGGAACGATGCACTTGTATCGTGGAGAAGAAGCAGTAGCAACGGGGGTGTGTGCCAATCTCACGGATGACGATTATATCACGAGCACCCACCGGGGCCACGGGCATTGCATCGCAAAAGGTGCAGACTTGAAAAAGATGATGGCAGAATTATTTGGAAGGCGAGATGGGTACTCCAAGGGAAGGGGAGGAAGCATGCATATCGCGGATTTTTCCATCGGTATTCTTGGAGCCAATGGCGTGGTGGGTGCCGGTATTCCCATTTCAACCGGAGCTGGATTATCATGCAAGCTTGAAGCCCGTTTTCGTGGCAAGGACCGGATGAATGCGTGTGCGTCCTTCTTCGGTGATGGTGCTTCAAACCAGGGTGCCAACTTCCACGGGTCACTCAATCTTGCGGCAATCTGGGACCTTCCCATCCTGTTCGTCCTGGAAAATAATTTCTATGCAATGGGAACAGCCATCAAGAGAATGTCTCGCTTGGAAAATCAAGCGGAAAAAGCGAAAGCGTATGGAATGCCTGGTATCACGGTTGATGGTAATGATGTGATCGCTGTTTATCTAGCTGCCAAGGAGGCCATCAACCGAGCGAAAAACGGCAAGGGACCCACGCTTCTCGAATGCAAGACATACCGCCATTACGGTCATTCAAAATTCGATCCAGCCACGTACCGTCCAGAGGAGGAAAAGCATGATTGGGTGGAAAACAGGGACCCCATCGAGCGCTTCACGGAACAACTGCTTGATTTCGGGATTGGGGCAAACCAGATTGAGGATATTAATCTTGAAGTTGACACCATGATCGAGGAAGCAGTGGAATTCGCGAAAACAAGCCCGGAACCGACTGTTGAACACTTATTCGAGGATTTATATGCCGGGGGGAACTAGATGAAGGTAAAAATGATGCAATACAGGGAAGCTCTCAATGAAGCCCTTCGCGAAGAGATGCACAGGGACGAGCGCATCGTTCTCTTGGGAGAGGATATCGGAAGGCATTGGAACGGCGCATTCAAGGTGACGAAGGGATTGGCAGTTGAATTTGGCGAGCATCGCGTTCGAGACACGCCGATCTCGGAAAATGCCATAATTGGTTGCGGGGTCGGGCTTGCAATGACCGGATTCCGTCCAGTCTGCGAGATCATGTTCGGTGATCTTATCACTCTTGCCATGGACCAAATCGTGAACCAAGCTGCCAAGATGCGATACATGTTCGGTGGGCAAGCCAAGGTTCCCATCGTTATCAGGACCCCATGGGGCGCTGGTGGATCGTATGCCGCGCATCACTCCAGTTCCTACGAGGCATGGTTCATGCACGTGCCGGGTTTGCGCATCGCGATGCCATCAACACCGGCAGATGCCAAGGGATTGTTGAAAACGGCGATACGTTCAGATGATCCAGTCATGTTCTTCGAGCAAAAATTCCTGTACAATACCAAGGGAGAAGTGCCAGAAGGGGAACATCTCGTGCCCTTCGGCATGGCAGACATCAAACGCGAGGGGGATGATGTTACCATCATAGCCACCGCAAAGATGGTCGTGCTTGCATTGGAAGCAGCCGAGCTATTAGCAAGGGAAAACGTGGACGTCGAAGTGATAGATCCACGGACGCTGAATCCCTTGGACGAGCAGGCAATAATCGATTCAGTGAAAAAAACAGGCAGGCTCGTGATTGTACATGAAGCATCGGATAGGGGTGGCATCTCCGGGGAATTACTCAAGGTGGCCATGAGAGGGGCGTTTTATTACATGGATGCACACCCCATCACGGTTGCGGGAAAGAATTGCCATCTCGCCTTTAGTCCCGTGTTGGAGAAGGCTCACTCTCCAAGCACCGCCGATATTGTTGCTGCTGTTCACCAACTCGTCTAAGAAACCTTTTTTCTTACCATCTTTTTGCCCGTTCGTTTACTTGAATCAATTTGAATTTCCCTCAGCTTTCCAAAGTCTCAATATGAGCCATGAGTTCTCCAAGATGAAACGGGTTTGGGCCATCATAAAGAACTTGATTGGAAGTTAACGGATACCAAGCGATGATCGTGTTGGTTCCGTTTTATAAGGGGGCGGATAAACTTTATATGAAAGGATTTCGTGTATTAATGACGGGAATACCCAACAACAGATACACTAACACCGGCACCTGCCACGGGGGCTCTCAAGATGGCATGGCAGAGTGAGAGAAGTAGTGATCTACGTGTTCCCGTGCGGGATCATGATTCGTGAATACCTTGATCGACCGCACGTTAAAAAGTTCAAAAAGGTCTTAGAACCGAGCCCCTTCATCCCCTTTTTTTTCCATTGTTATGCCAGGAAACAACGCCCCTGCGCAGCAAGGACGTGGTAATTCAACCGGTTTTTTTTTTTTTAA
>WJJB01000238.1 GCA_014729935.1 Candidatus Bathyarchaeota archaeon
AGGGTTACAGGTTTGGACACGCTCACGCACCTCATGGAAGGATATGTTAATAACGTGCATGACGATGTTGATCCAAGTGCAAATGATCGCGCTATCGAAGGAATGAGACTGTTATTCAAATATCTCCCAACAGCCATCAAGAATGGCAAAGATATGGAGGCTAGAAAAATGATGAGCATGGCTAGCGTGCTTGGGGGAACCACGATCGTGTACAAATCAACTGGTGGCCCGCACATGAACTCGTTCTCGTGGTATGATATCTTGGATCACGGGGAAGCCACTGCGCTCATGCTCCCGTATTATATTGCATATTACGGCCCGAATATCAAGGACAAGTTGAAGGTAATCGCTGGTTTGATGGGCCTAGACACCCAAGGAGAAGATATCGTGAGGACCGTTGCACAAGGCCTTCTTGATTTCTATGAAAAGATTGGTCAAAAAACCAAGATACCCGATTACGAGGGATTTCCAAAAGAAATGGTTGACAAGGCCATCAAGGACGCAGCCCAGAATCAGATGAAATTGGATAACATGCCCCGCCCGATTCCCGCCGATAAGGTGGACAAGGTTCTCGAAACCATCTTGGAAGGCGCGTGGGAAGGCAAGATAGATAAGATCCTGGAGTTGTGAATGGATTACACATCCATTTATCCATTTTATAAAAGGAGACCCGCCCCTTTAGTTTGTTAGGGCGTGGTAGTTCAATTTCATTTGGGAACCAGACCGGTTCATGACCTCGATGGTGAGATCCTTGACAATGGTGGCAGCGTTACCTGAAATGCACTACGCGGTGTTATGCTTTTTCCCAATCGTTTCGCTGGTTGCTGATCTTCTCCTGGAAGCACGCTTGCTTGACTTGTCTTCTTTCGCAAGAAAGGATAAATTAAAACTTTGACATCTCCTTCTTGTATGACCGCATCTTTTTCACCGTTTTCATGAACGACTTGATTCTTTCCTCTAGATTTTGCAAGCGTATCTTGTAATCATCGGATTTCTTGTACATGATTTCCTCCGAGAGCACGGTTATCTTGCTTTGGAGTTCCATTAAAACGTTATCAATATTTCGCACCATCTTCTCGTCCAGCTCGGGCACCTGCATGCTCTCTTCCTGCTTCCGGCGAGCGTTGAAATAAATCAAGATGATAATTGCCATCGTGGATGTGAAGATGATTAGCCCTTGGAACAGGACATTATTATCCGGGGGGGTGAATTCATTCCCCGTGTCATTAAGCCTATCAAGTACCGTGAATTCAAGCTGAGCGTAGACACCCGTGATATTAGGATTGTTGAAAATCATGAGCGCGTAATATTTGCCAGTGAAATTCAAGGGAGGAAAATAATATCCCATGAGATCCATTCCATCCGACACCAAGAAGGTTGAATAATGGTACCCATCAACTGGTAGGAATTGGCTCAGGATCATCTCTCCAGATTCCTGGTGCACGAAGGCAACGATACCTAGCAGGTTGCCAGGATCAATACCTGGTTGGTCCACTTCAATTAAAGCATCGATGAACAAGTTTTCACCCAAGTGAATCTCGGGGCGGGATAAATACGCGTCCACGTTTATCTCGTTGCTTAACATGTACTGCAATGTACTTGAAAAGATGTCAGAGTTATTTTGAAGAGCGATGTGGTAAGCATCAAGCAGGTTGGAATCGCTCAATAAGAATACTTTTCCACCAGAAGTGGGATTTTCATGAATTGCAGCCACCAAGTTACCGGCATCATCATGGGCAAGTGGGTGGTTCATGCTATGGTTGCCAGTGATATTAAAACTGGTGTAAGTTGACATGTGTATCGAGGAACCCGAGAAATTTTGGGTGATGGAATGGGTGGTGTTGAAATCAGTTATGGTTGTATCATTACTGAAGCTCTGGTCAAAGGAAAATCCGTACAAGGACACGAGCTCGTTCAATCCCGTGATGTTGCATCCATCAGGCAGGTTCCCAGCTCCTGAAAGCAAATCTCTTATCCCTTCAAAATCAAAATCAAACTCGAAATCCAAGTCGATGTCGATATCATCAAACCCTCCTAATGAATCCATGGATAGCCCCCCTGTAAGTAGATCTGGACTACCAAACGAGCCAGTACCCCCATCCATGTCAGCAAGGATGATCAAGTTACCCCCTGAAGCAGTATAATTTGTCAGTAATGCCAATTCACTTTCGCTGAAAGAAAACTCTGGATCAGCAATGATGATGGCATCATAGAGCTCGAAGAGACTAATACCTTCCATGGTCATGTTCTCATAATTAGAGAACACGATGTATTCATCGATGTCATAACCCTGACGGGTTGCTAATTCATACATCTGGTAGTAGGATCCCATTATCATGTCCCTCATGTCACCCGTGAGGATATTCAGCATATCATTGTGTTGCGTGTCGAACAAGATCTTCGCACGGGGTAGCTCAATCGTGTATTCCAAGGTGATGATATCAACGTGACCTTGGTCAGACGTGAAGGTAATGGTGGTCGTGTAATTAGCAGCCATGGGAAACTTTAGCAATGTGGCATCAATGAAGATGAAAATTGCATCTCCAGTTACCCTTGGTGTGGTATCTATTTCAGGTTCGACTTCAATCATTAGTTCAAAGCTTTCTTGATGGGACCCGTTATCAAAGGCAATGAGAGTGATGTTATGAATGCCTGCTGGAAGGCCCGTGGTGTTTTCAAACCGCACGATTGCACCGGTAGCATTTGGAGTCGCGACTTCGACTTGCGACCCATCCAGGAGCAACTCCCAAGATGTAATTTTTCCCGTGCCACCATCGTGGATGTAAAAATCGATGGTTACCGGGGAGGAATCATTCAAGTCACTTGGAGGAACCCCGATAGTGCCCATCCACGGTGCGTGATCATCAGGAATCCCAACATTTAACGTCACGTTCATCTCATTAGGGTTCGAAGAATTATCCCAAGCCCTTGCAGTGATATTGTAGACGCCTGCTGGTAAACCAGTAGAATTCAGGTAGGAGAATACCACCATAGACTTGTTTGGTTTTCCAGAAGATATTACTTGTCCATCAAGAAGTATTTCCCATGCAGTGATATTCGCTTCCCTGTCGTCCATCGCCCAGAATGACACGTTTACCGGTTCATTCTCGGAAGCATTCATCACGGAATCACCCATGACACCCATGATGTGATTCTCGGTACCAGAGATATCTCCCATGAGCATGCTCGCCAAGTCATTCACGTCTTCAAGCACCATGACGGAACCATTTCCCGAACTTTCATATTCAAATCCAGTGAGAGGGACGGATGAATATAGGGACAAGTTCATGATAGCAAAATCCCCGATAAATTCCGGTTTCATGGATGCAGTGATAGGATCAGCAGGGGTAACTCCAGCATACGGTCTCGGTGTGGATTTCCCAATATCCTTTTCAAGCAGGTTGGAATGAATGTACATGCGTTCTGGCAAGTAAATGAAGATATCCCGGAGAAGGAGATTGTCCAGTGGATTATCCTCGGAATCAAGACCGAGAAGAAGATCGCCCAAGCTACCATTGATTGAAAGGAATTCGGTCCAGTTAATCTCTCCAATATCGAAACCTGGAAATTCGAAATCATCAAAATCGATATCGGTGATGTCTTCGAGATTGAAGATGAGATCTTGAATGGTATCACTATCAGCCGAGATCCAAGAGCAGGCATACACGCCCTCGTAGGTGGGAGCCCAGGTCGTGTTATATAGCATGGGTTCCAGGGGTACCACCTGGCCCAAATCCCATGTTTGGGTGGTGGTTTCTGTGGAATTTTCCAAGGTTCTTGTAGTGGCGTAAACAAGTTGTGTATCATTTACAGGATTATTGCCAGTATTGATGACCATGCAGCTTGTTTCGATCACTTCTTCTACCTCGTACATCCTGTCCAGTTCAGACTTGACAACCACGATGTCGCGAATGGATGGTTGCTCGTATCCCGAGATCGTGAAATTGACTTCTTCGCGCAATGAGGTGAAATTCACGCCACATCCCATGGAGAAATTAATGCTTCTCATTTCCCCAGGTTCCAACATGCTTGGAAACCGATATTTTGCCGCCACTGTCACGTTATCGATGGAATCATTGAGGGGTGATCCAGAAAATGATAGTGAATCATTCATGACCCAATCCATGGTATCTGCAAGTCCCCCAATCGCATGGGCATCGCTTTGTTGGCTCGCTTTCATCATGAAAAAAGATTCATTCGCCGGTCCCTTGGTTGTATCGTTCACGTATAATATATCGTTCGCTGGAAGGTACCCTCCAGTATCATCATTCGCGCCTTGTTCCAAGTCCTCCAAGATGTCAAGATCAGCCTTCCACCATGAATGCATGGAGATGTTCTCAACGGGTTCATCACCGATATTGATGATATCAAATCTCAACCTGAAGGTGTCCATGGACGCGCGCCATCCTTCAGCCGTGATAATGACCAATAGATCGTTGGAATGTTCCAAGATGGAAAAAGCCCTGCTGTAGTTGCCAACATGTGTCACGTGCATTTCCCTAAGAACGTTGTCCATCATGAAGTACGAAAAGCTTCCGTTCACGTGCAGGCCAAACATGCCTTGTAACAGATGAGTAACATTCCGTTCTTGAACATCAGTGATGTTTTGGATCAAATTGGTGTAAAAATTAACGGTTCCATAGTTTGAAACGAAGAATAAGGAGGTTCGATTGGTTGTGGGGGTTAGTTCGTAATTCGGGAGGAAACCGGCATATAATTGTGCAGGAGTGAACGAACGAAACGAGGGCATGGGAGATTCATGTTCTGAGAGGTATTCCCACGCCAAGGAGAGATTCAAGGCTCCGGCTCCCTGCACGTTCGCATCCTCCCCGAGATCAATGCTCGTACGGATAATAGCATCTTTTATTATCTCGGGCTTGACGAACTTGTATTCTTGAAGTAATAATGCGCACGCTCCTGCCGTGAATGCTGCGCTGGCAGCGGTCGAGCTCACCGACGTATATTGTGGATTTGATGGAAGAGGATCACCATATGTTGTACTGATGTTGATCGGGAGATCCGCGTAACTCTCGATTTCTGAGAGGTCCAATTCAGCCATGCAAGAAGTAATGTTAACACCGGGAGCCAATATATCAGGTTTGGACTTGAATTCTAGCGAAACCCCCCTGCTTGAAAAATTGGCGGGGGAAATCGCAACAGGATCAGTCGTGTTCAAACCTCCAGCAGTGATTGCTGAAGATGCCATTCCAGGCGTGTTGATGGTCATGTAGGATGGACCCAGATCACCTGCGGCTGACACCACTAACACGCCACGTTGCGTGATCTCTTCAATCGCAACAGTGAGGGGATCTCCGGGATAGCCTATTATGTTCCATCCCGCAACAATGATATCGGCACCATGACTAAAGGAGAACTCGAGAGCCGAGACCGCCCAATACCATAGCGTGATACCTATGAAGTCCACGCATTTTGCATTGATGATCTGCGCACCTGGCGCAACACCGGTAAATTCGCCATTAGAGGCGTTTCCGGTTCCAGCAAGAATCCCGGCAAGGTACGTTCCCTCTCCTTGCACGTCTATGTACAGGGGATCCCAGTCCACGAAACTCACGTTTGCAATTACCTTCATGCCGGTCGCGTTTCCCGTTTCATTGTACACGTATTTCAAATCGTCGTGGAGACCCACGCCCGTTGACAATAAACCTATTACCACACCAGTTCCATCCAATCCAGTTTCTTCCCTGAAATTGCTGATATTGAACGCTTGGTGCGTGATATTTGAGGGGGAGGTGCTTGTCGAGATGAAATCACCAGGTGCATGCGCACTTGGTATTCTTGTATTAATTTGGCGTTCCAACCACGCACTCTCGATCAAGCATGCAGAATCATCGGTGAGCAATTCCTGTATTCGCTTGATTGTATCCCTCAGGTATATTCCAGTATTGACATCAACGCGCCTGTAATGTAGAGATGAATGCCCTTCAAGCCACGCGGCTCTCGTGATTTCGGTAGAGAATAGGAACCACACTGTGATGATTGATGATGGATCGTCCCCTTGCAATCGACTTTCCAAGTTTGGATCGATAAATGGTTCATTTAAAGGAGTTGGATAAGTGTCTTGATTACTTGAAGCCGTAATCATTGGTATATATTGCATGACCATTAGCAAGCCGATAAATGGAATTACAGCAAACTTACGTGAGACGTGTTTCATGAATCATCGACCACCGGGTTAGCTCGATGGACCACGAGATATAGAAAGCAACTTGTGAAAAAGAAGTTAACGAGCAGGTTCTACAACTTTTTAATTATGTGATTTATTGTCCTCCTTGTAAGCAAGATCGGACTGAAAAAACATGACCATGAGTGTACCCACACCGCTCGAGTTCGTTCTATATTCGGGCGATGAATTCAAGGAAGCCATTGATTGGGCAAATGAACGCTCCGATGAGCAGATCTTGGTCAACGTTCAAGGGAGCGAGGCATTTGATCTCGGATCAGTGGTTAAGACACTCCCCAAGGTTTTGATTCGAGCGGGATTTGACTTGTCAAAACAACTCCTGAAACAAATCTCTGGAAAGAGGGTCGAACCCTTCGACAAGGACGTGTCCAAGTTAAAGATGTTCAAGGATATTGAAATCCAGGGGTTCTTGCTGAAAGCAAAAAAAAGCCTCAGGAATAAATACATTGCTCTCAGCGTGTACAAGGGTCATATAGGTGATATTGCCGTTCCCAGGGGGTCGGTCATTACTCTTGGAAGCAGGCGCACCAGGAACCATGATGTTCGAACGAATGTTATCCAGATGGAAAACCAGTTCAAGAAAAATTACGAGCAGCGCCAGTTTTTCCACGGGAAAAATTTATCCGGTGCGCTCAATTACCTCAACAAGCTCATAGAAACAACCCAAGTGAATGCACAAGTTTGGGGTATATGGGCAAAAAGCAAGCAAGTATTCTTCGGCAGGGGTCGTGTCTTGCGGGTGGTCCAGAAAAGTTTCCCAAAACGTAGATATTTCGTCATGATGCTTGATGAGGGTACCGTGGGACAAGGAAATGAGCTGGAAAAGGGGAGGATCATCAGGATTGGCGGTAATGGTTTTTTAAACGTGGAGCAAGTGGTTGCAAAGAAAATCCTGTTTGATCCGAGATTTGGCGTTGAAGTGAGGAATTATGAAAATGTGCTCGACGTGGAAAACCTCACCGTGCACTACGGTAATCCATCCAAGGTTGATCCTGTTATCGAAAATGTAAACTTTGCAATCAAGGACGGGGAGATCCTCGGCATCGTGGGTGAATCTGGTGCGGGGAAAACAACCACCGTGAAGGCAATCATCGGGGATTTGGCAAGGTACCAGGGACAAATCAAGCTATGCGGCATTAATGCACAGAAGAAGCAAAAAGTTTCACCCATGTACGGGTATGTACCTCAAGATCTCTCAAAAATGTACCTGACTTACACGCCCCTCAGGAATATCATTCACTTTGGTTCGCAATATGGTATACCTGAGGAAGAATTGATACGAAAAGGTAAGGAAATACTCAAAGATCTAGGTATCTTTTCAAAGGCAAACCAACCAGTGGATTCCTTGAGTGGTGGGGAGAAAAGGAGGACATCGATAGCCATCGCACTGGTCCACAAGCCCAGGATATTATTCCTTGACGAACCAACTTCAGGCCTTGATCCGACCACCAGGCACGAGCTATGGTCATATCTTGACAAGATCAGCAGGCAATATGGCATATCCCTCGTGGTCATTACCCATTATCCCGAGGAAGGAGAATATTGTGACAAGGTAGCCATTTTCATGAAGGGAAAGGGATTTTTGGAATTTGGCACACCAAAAAACTTGAAATCTCGCCTACCGGGGGGAGGGTTTGCAGCGGAATTGACACTGGAGGAGTTCGATCCAGAAGCAATTGATTTATTGCGAAAAATTGAAGAGATCGATCTCATCCTGCAGCGGGGGGGGTCCATACGGATCTTCTCTAAAAATTTGGACGTGAGCCTTTACGATAATATCGTGAAAGTATTGAATGATAACGGGCATTCCATACATCGAATAGAACCCAAAGCAGAAATTGACATGATAGATTACTTCCTTTACAAGGTAAAAACTTACCGGGCAGATTAAATCATGCTCTCCAAGAAATTGAATAAATCGGAGAACAAGATCATACGGTTCTTCGTGCTCGTCAAGAAGGAATTGGCAACAATCCTTGCCGACAAGCAAGCACTCGCCATTGTCTTCATCCTTCCACTCGTGGCAATATTCGCAGTTGGTGCGACGGGAACGGGAATGGGGCCTGATGGAGATCCATTGGATTCCCTTACCGCGGGCAGGTACTTGATCTTGGGTGCCGTTAACGAGGATACCAGCGATAATGCTGCCAATGTGAGCATGAGTGAGGAATTCTTGAGAATACTTGGTGAGCAACCAGATACAACACTGATTCATTTTCCCAATGAATCCGCTGCAGAGCAGGAACTTTATTATGAAAATATCATGGGCTACGTGGTCATGCGAGATGGATTCCATTTCAATGTGTCCGCACATCTTCCCGGCTTGGTTGAATTCTTCGCGGATTCTCTTAATATCCTTGCACAGCCCTTAATTGCAAAAAAAGTGAATGATGCCATCATTGATTTCAAGGCAGAGTTTGAGCTGACCGAGGATGAGCTCCTATATGAAACGGTCGACCTGTATGCAATAGATAGTCCATTGTTCATCAGTCTCCCGATGATCGTTGTGATAACTCTTATTGCTAGTGGTTTAATGCTCGCATGCCAATCCATTGTTGGAGATAATCCCATCAACCGGGTCGCCCTGACGCCAGCAGGAAAATTCGAGATCCTTTGCTCGAAGGTACTTGCATACACGACATTGCACATGCTACAAGGATTATTCCTGCTAATACCATCAATGATAGCGTTTAACGTGACATTTCTTGCCAATTTTTTCTCTGTCTGGGGTTTCCTAGTGTTTCCAAGTTTCGCAGGAGTATGTTACGGGATGTTTTTCTCCTCGATTGCAAAAACCAAGCTGCAGGGTAGTCAATTCTTCCTAGTTGGATTTATGACAACATTTATCCTCGGGGTTGGCATGTTCCTTCCTGAGGGAACGCTTGAGCAATTCTTCCCTGTTGTACCCGCAATGGATGGGATGTTGAAACTTGCATACAAGGATCTCCCCTTCATATATATCTGGCCCACTATTTGGCCCCAGTTAGTCTTTGGCTTGGTATTCTTTTCAATGGCATGGATTGTTTTGAAGATCAAGAAAGGTGCAATTTAGAATGGTTAGTGAGAAGATGGTATCTAATCAGCAGCAATTGTCACCCAAGAGTACCAAAAAAGTGACCGCGGGACGCCGTGTGGTAGATATCAAGGATCTCGTGGTCCGGGTTCCGAAGGTAAAGCTTCCTATCATAAAGGGAGTGAGTTTTTTCTCCCTGGAGGGAGAAATCCTCGGGTTGATTGGAGAATCAGGTGCTGGAAAAACCACAATCTTGCGTTGCATGACGGGGCAGATGGAACCCTATCGGGGATCTGTTAGTGTCGCTGGCATCGATATCGTCCAGCACAAAGCCGAGGCCGTTAAACGCTTCGGGTATGTGCCTCAATTGGAGCTCGTGTCAATTTACCCACAATTCACCCCAATCCAAAATATATATTACTTCGGTAAAATGTATCTTTCGGGTGTTCCGGATTCCCAGATAAAGGAACGTGCCAAGGAGCTCCTTGGAATCTTGGGATTCACCGAAGATCTCATGACCAAAAAGGTAAAACATCTCTCGGGGGGCGAAAAAAAGCGTGTTTCCATAGCGGTGGGAATGATCCACGACCCCGACGTGCTGTTGCTTGATGAACCCACGACGGGCCTGGACGTTTCACTCAGGATTCAAATCCTGAATTACTTGAAAAACTTAAACAAACGGCTCGGTATTTCCATAGTCATCGTTTCACATGACCTGGAAATCGCACAGTATTGCGATAGAATCGTATTATTGGATAGCGGGCGCTTCATTGAATTCGGGGATCCCGAGGAGCTCATTAATAGCTTACTCCCAAGCCAAGGGAGGGCAATCAAGTTGGAGGTTTCGGAATTGAATGACGAGGTAATGGAAACCTTCAGGTCAATACCCGAAATCAAGTTCGTGATCAAGACAGGGAGAAATGACATGAAGATCTTTGCGGATGAGGTGGACCGGACCATGATTGGTAAATCCATCGAGGTTTGCGACTTGATGGGGTTGGACGTCCTCTCCATCACCTTGGATCGTGCCGAATTCACGTCATATTACAGGATCAGGGCAAGACTTGCCAAGGATGAGGTGAAGGCACTTGATGAAAAAGAATTTAGTAAATAGTCCAAGGAAAATCACGCGAAATGGGAAAGTAACTGGGTGGTGTTTTCCAATAGTAAATCTGGTTTTGCACTTGGAAGATTCGCATCATACCCACTCTTGATACCAACCGTCCCGATACCCTTGCTATTGAATGCAGTCTTGCCCGCAATGATATCGGTTTTCATGTCCCCGACCATGATTATCTCGCCATTTTGAACGGCAGAACTATCTAATCCCATAATATTGTAAATCATCTCGATGCCATCAGGACTTGGCTTCACGTGACCTGGTGGAACTTCACCTGCGCCAATGATCAATTCCTCGGGAAAATGATGCAATAATCCTGCCTTTTCAAGCTTATTCATGACGGATTTCTTTGTACCTGAGGTGAAAATGGCGAATTTTATTCCTTTTCCGCTCAAGACATCCAGCATCTCGGGAACGCCATCATAGACGGTCATGTGCTCCACTTCCTTGAGGTATTGTCTATACACGCTCAAGCCCACCTGCAAGCGCTTGAAGAAGCTCTTGATATCTGAAAGGAATGACACTTCATTCAGTAGATTGTAGCTTTTCAAGATAATTTTCGGGATAGGGATGGGCATGAGCTTCTGGATCAGATGCGCGATATCATCTACCGCTTCATCGAAATTTGCAGAGAGGTCATATTTTTCAAGAGCGTTCTTGACACCTAGCTTGATGGCTTCAAGCCCGTTGAATAAAACCCCATCAAAATCAAAAATCACGAGTTTTACCTTGTCAAATTTGATAACCATGATTCCACACATCTTGATGATCTTTCCGTGCGTTCGATAGGTGTAGATTCCTTATAATTCATTTCCTGAGAAACATCCTTAATAATCAGCATGTTATTTTTTCATAAGAGATTCCTGAATGGTACTTGAAGGTGACAAGGATGCCCCCGGTTCTCGAAAAGGAAAGCGATGACGTTGATGATCCTGACCTTGATCCTGAAGAACGGCAGGAAGGTGAAAATGATGAGGATACGGGTGAAAAGACCGTGGAGGAGGACATCATCGATCCAGAAGAGCATGACCATTTCATTGCAGAAGAAATGGATGAAATGATAGATGATGGTGAATCCTTATTTGATTCAGAAGATGATCTCCAAGAAATATTCTCTGCCATGAACGAGGTGAGGGAAGACGAGGAGAAACTCATCCAAGATACCGTGGAAAAAATCGAATCAGGACAATCCGAAATGGAGGAACAACTGGGTCAGATCTCCGAGGATCTTGCCGATAAAATCCAGATGGAGCTCCAAGCCAGGGGAGTGGAGCAGCAAGAAAATTTCGTGACGGAGGAACAATTCATCAAGGATCACAAGAATGACTTGGAAAAGATATGGTACCATTGCCTGTTTTTCCTCGTATTCAACTCAGAAGATGGCACCGCCACCAAGAAAGGCTTGTACGAGTCCTTGAAATTCACCGTGTCGAAATCACCAATTGATCCCATCCAAGAACACATGTTCAACTTCGGCTTGAGCGCCCTCATCAAGATCCAGCTATACGATAAAGCAATTGTCTCCTTCAAGGGTGGGACCTTCACCTTGCAAGTCGATAGGAAGAAAATGCAGGAATTGCTCCTTGCCGTTGGCCGTCCGCTTTCAAAACGACCGGTTATCACGGAGGAGGAGGAACAAGATATGTTCGATAAATTCTTTAATACGGACGAGCTTCTCTAGCGCGGGAAATAAAATGCCACCTATCTTGGCTATTGTCGGGAGAAGCAACACCGGAAAGAGTTCACTTTGCCGGCTACTTGCACCCCAATTCAAGAAGAAGATCAGGGTGGGGAAAGCACCTGGTGTCACCCGCCGGATCAATACATATCCCGTGGGAGAATATTTCATCCATGATCTTCCAGGATTCGGGTACATGAAACATTCCAGCAAAAAGGAAGAAGACAGGGTCAAGGACGAGATCATTGCTTTCCTGGAGACGAACGCAGACGAGATATTTCTTGCAGTTCACGTGATTAACTTGGAAGCATTTAGAAGGATATACGAGAAATACAAGCATGATTCAGTTCCATTTGATAACGAAATGCTTGCATTCCTTCTCGAACTTGAAATTCCAACAGTTGTCCTCGGCAACAAGGTGGATAAGTTCAAGCATCACGAACGGGAAAGGGAAATGGCATTCCTGAAGGAAAAATTGATTGAAACGACCATGGGAAGATTCCCGCCAAGGAAGATCATCCCTTTTTCCACCCGAACCCGGGAAGGATTAGATACACTCGAGAAGATGATAGAGATGCGTCTCAGGAGATCGTGAATCTCTTTGAATCAAGCTTGGTAATGATACCCTCGCCTTCCATGATATCAAGCACTTGTCCCACGTCGCTGCCAAATTTTTTCTTCAAGGCTTCCACTGATACTCCTTCATCACCCTCGTCTTCCATCAGGATAAATTCGATCACCTCATCCTTGAGTTGCTCGTTATCTTGGAGAATGATATCGGGATCTACATCATCTATCTCATCATCCAATTCAATTGCCTTCCGGGGAGCCGGGGGTACCACGGTGCTAAACATGAATTCATCCAGTTGTGCCAAGATTCGCCTTGAAACATCTTCCTCGCATTCCAATAAAACTTGAATGAGATGCTTGCATAGTTGTTTCTGACGTGCCATCCTATACTCGAAATCCTTGCAATTCTCATGGGCAACCAGCTTCTCGCGCTCGTCAATGAGCACCTTCAATCTTGAATCGCGGATATTTCCCTCCTCGTCCAATATACCAAAATCCGCCCTCAAGAGGATGCTTGGCTTGATCTTGTGTTCCGAGAAGGTAATATGCACGTGCTGGTATTCTTCTGGGGTGCCATCTTTTTTCTTGGGGACTGCGTCCTTTCTCAATTCTATTCGCGCGGTGGGATACCTGGACCCTTTCGTGTTTTCTTGAAGAATTTCTTCTAATGAGAGATCCTTGATTCTTTCAAGACGTTCATTCACGTGAGCTTCTATCTCGGCTTGGATTCTTTCCACCTTCCTTTTCATGGCATCCGTGAAATATATTTTGAGATCCCCAAGGCAATCCAAGGATTTCTCATCGTTGGCGATCAAGTGCAGGAATAATGCCCAGTAATGCACGCATAATCCATTTGATTGGGATGGAGGGCAGGTGCAATCGAAGGAAAACGACGGCGCGCAGATTTTATCAAGTGATGCCACGGTATTCGTTTCCCAACGAATTCCCTTGAAACTTGCTTCGATTTTGGATGCTACCACGTCGATAGAAGTTATTTTCTCACCTGAAACGCTTTTTCCTTTCAATAAATCAATTGCATTTCCAAGAACCTTCTCCAATTTTTCCATGGCTTCCCCCTTGAGGAATTCTTGCATTAATTCACTCTCCACGCCATCTATCACGAACTCGATCAATTCCGTCTTATTCAAAGATGAGTATCCCCTCAAGCCTGCTTCCTTGGCAATGGATTTCACCTCCTTGGATGTGAAGAGCGGGATGATCCTTTTGAATGCAATAATTGGGTCCACGATCAAGCACCAAATTGTTCGTGTCGATTCATGAAATTGAGTAAAATTGGCATCAGGTCCTTTCCCTCCACGTGCTTTAATGATCCCTTGTACGCGTGATGCTCGGAGAATTTTTGTAGCCCATCTCCCTGTATCGAGCTATCCTTTGACCAGATGACAAGTGGTGATGGGTCGGCAGTATGATCTCCTTTTTCACAAGAAGTAGTATGATCTGAAAGCACGCAAATGATGGTATTGTCGGGAACATGTTCGGCAATATATTCGAGCATCTCGTCCCCCTTCTCGAGCATTTCAATTTTCAGCTTGACATTTCCATCGTGGGAAACCTCGTCTATAGATTCCACGTGGACAAGGATGAATTCCATTCCTTCCTCCAGCAACTCGACCGTGACGCGGGCCTTGGAAAGCAAGTCAGAATCCACGTATCCAGTAGCACCAGGAACATCGGGCGTTCGCATCCCCATCAAGTTCCCCAATCCTTTGATCAATCCAGTGCCAGCAACGCAAGCGCCTTTAAGATGCCATTTTTCATGGAACGGTTCGTACATGGGTGTTTCTCCAGCACCCCGGGGCATGATGCAATTTGCAGGAGGTTTTCCCTGCTCCTCGCGTCTCTTGTTCACGGGATGTTTTTTAAGAATATCGTGACTCTTTTCCACCCATTCATTCAATAACTCTGCCATGTGGATGGCTTCCTTGGAGTTATCTCGAGGCTTGCAATCGATGATCCTCGGATTTTCCTTAACCTTGTCACGCTCCATGGGTGCATCAATGATGATGTCGTATGATGGATCCATGTCGCTGATACTTGCTGAGATTCCTGGTCCCCTGAAATAAACAACGCACCGGTAGTCCTGTGAATTCCTGAATTCCGCCTTCACGCTTGGATCCGAGAGGTGCACGCCATCATTGATGGCATTTGCGAGTTCTTCTATACCATCCCGCACGTATCCTGCAGTTCTATCCAAGATATGCATTCCATCACCTACCGTGCAGTAATTGCACCTGATGGAGACATCACCCTCCTGCAAGTTAACGCCAGTGCCAGCAACTTCTATTGGTCCGCGTCCCGTGTAGATTGACCATGGATCGTATCCAAGTAACGCCATATGGGAGGTATCGCTCCCTCCCACTTTCCAATATCCTATGGAGTGCATGTAGCCAACCTTTCCTTCCTTGGCAAATAGATCCAAGATCGGGGTCCTTGCAGCCTCAACCGGGGTTTTTCCATCCATTGCAGGGATTTCAAGGTCCGCCATGCCATCAAGAACAACTAGGACACACGTTTTCAAGTGGGAGGGATCCATCATTACCTACTAGGAATAGTACCTACATCAATATTCCTTTTGCATCCATACCGTTCATGCATTCGGTGCATCCCAATCAATGAACCCGGGCAAAGACGCGGGAGCAAGTACCAAGCGCGAGAACGATCGGTCGGGTTCCACCCCGAAGAGATGCCATTCAGCGAACCTGGCAAGTGCAGCCCTATCCACCTCGCTAAACTCGTGGCCGCCTTTCCTGAAATGAATGCCATTGCACGTCTGCGCACCGAGGAAATCATAAATCGGTTGCGTTGCGAGAAAGGTGCAGGATGTTCCTTCCGGATTTGCCCATTCGTCTTCTCTGCCTTCCATCCGAAGTAATGGGCGGGGGGCGACCAATCCCATGAGAAAATGCTGGTCGAAAGGAAGGTTCTTTTTCGATTCCCCCCGTCGCTCATACGCATAATCACCAAAACCCTGGCGTGTCCAAGCTTGCCATCGCCGTGAATCGGTCAACGAGGCTAGATCCTCCGAGAATGGTCC
>WJJB01000239.1 GCA_014729935.1 Candidatus Bathyarchaeota archaeon
ACCGGCAGGCACGAGGATGCGGAGCGGGAGTACACGGAGGCGCTGGAGATACGCCGGGAGCTTGCCACCAAGAGCTAGGGGGCGTACCGGCCCAAGGTTGCCACGACGCTCAACAACCTTGCCCTGCTCTATGCGGTTAACCATCCAGCACGAGGGTCTCTCAAAAAATTCCGGCAATTGCAAGGAGCTGGTATCAACGGGTCCCGATATCCATTCTCCATCTGTGATTTTGCAGGGGTTATCCCGCCTGCTAAAAATCCGGTGGACGATCCCATGTGCCTTGGTAGAAGGAGAGCAAACATTATTTGCCTGGGATTACGTGGTGCCTGAGACGGCTCTGGAAACTTTTACAAAGGTCGCAGGCAAGCATCATGGTAGGCTTAATGGTCGTCTCATCCGCACCAGAGATTACAAGTAAATGGTCTACTCGCGTGGCATCAACCGTGAGTAACTTTTCAACGTGAATGACTACCCACTCAAGATGCGCAACCTTGCCATGGATCCCATCCTTGCAGGCGTGCTTGATCGACACCGCGACATCTTAGCACAATGGATCGTCGAGATGAAAGATGATTTCGGTTTTGGAAGGAAGCATGGAAGACAATGAGCAGGAGAACGTGCAAGCGATGCACTTCTATTATTGATCCCGATTGATTTAAAAACCTTAGTCCACAGTCCTCTCATAGGATTGATTCCGTGCTGAAAAGTGCATGCCATCCTTCCTCTACCGTGATGATCATGGAATCCGATTACGAGAATTTGGGCAAGGAATTGAAACGTGAATTATTGAATGCATTCAATCTACCCACGAAAGGATTGAAACGCAGGGAAAATACCATTATGACTCGTATCTCCCACGAGGATCTCCAGATAATGAACGCCCTTGTTGAATTGGGAATCTTCAAGTCCATCTCCGAAACCGCAGCATTCATGATTCACGATTCAATCATCTCCAAGCTCAATTATTACAACAAGATTTTGCGCATATTCAAGGAGATCAAGGCAAAGAAACTTGAAGCTGTTGCCACCCTACTAGAATCGGTTAAGGAGGAAAGGGCACTCGAGAAAGAATTAAGCGAAAAACACGCGAAAATGAAGGAAGAGGATTTAGTGCATGCGATCGAGTCGGAGGAAACTACCCAAGAGTTTCGTGATGATGGAGAAGAAACAACACTCGACAGCAATAAACGAGCCAGCGAATCCCTTTTCATGGATTGAATCGTTGATAGCCAATGGTGTTAAAAAAGAAGGTACTGAAGGGCGTGCGTGGGGTCATCTCCAGCAAGGACTTGGAGAAATATCTGGAGCAAATACTCATCTTGGAGCGTAAATTACGGCAAAAGGATATTGCCATCAATATGCTTGAGGCTGAATTGAACGCCCTCAAGCAGGAACACAAGAAAGCAATAAAGGATCTTCACTCACACGAGAAGAATCTCCAGGAACACCGGAACATCAATGCAGATATCAAGTTGAAATTACAATCCTTGAAAGATCAAAAGGAATTGCTTGAACGGGAAAAGCAAGAAGCAGTTGGTGGCTTGAGAAAGGAGCTGGATCATCTTCCAGATAGATCAGAATACGAGAAACTCAAGAATGACCACCAGAAGACCTTGAAAAAGGTGAAATCCCTGGAAAACACCTTGGACCGCAGGGATAATCAAGTGAGGAAACTCACGGAGGAGAACCTCAAGCTCAAGGATAAGCTGAAATTTATCAAGTCCCAAGCGTAAGGGAGGCATCCGTCATGGAGAAGCGCGATGGGGATATGGTGAATGTCAAGAGAGCAGGTGAAAAGGCGCCCCCTGGGGACCAAGATACTGGAGGTAAAAACAGCAAAGGGGCAGAAAGTCACAGTGAGACCGATGCAGGTCCAGGCTATGATGAAGAAAAGTACGTTTCGCGTGCCGAGTATCTTAGAGATGTCAATGCCTTGAAGCACAAATGGGTAAAGCTAGCATTCTTTCTCTCCATGGGTATCATTATTGGATCCATGAACATCTTGCTTATGAAGCACGTGGACCAAGATGGAGTGATTTACTGGAAATTCGAAACATCTACAGCCATCTATGACATGGATTACATCATGGCATACTTGGCTGTTCTCTTCGTGCTACTCATTCCGGGAATATGGATAGGCGTGGCGAAGCACAAGTTATACGCGTTGACATATTTTGGGGGATTTTCGATAGCAGGTGGTGCCTTCTCATTTGCCCTAGAATATATCATTCAAGGCTTGTACGTCTTCGGAATGAGTTTTGTCCTATTACTCGTGGTGTACCTGATTTTCTACAAGATGTGGTTTTCCATCAAGAAATCAGTTGCAAGGCCAAGATACGAGTAGGATGCTATTTCTTGATTTGCCATTATACTCAAGATGTCTCCTGTAATTATGAAATAGGTCTCTATTGAAGAAGGATCACTCGAACTGGTTCAGGAGAGACTCGATGAGCTTGGGTGCTTCCTTGTCTTTTTCCATGAGTATCTGGTCTTGGTCGGCAACTTCAATATTCTGGATGGTTTCCTCCATGATCTTCTCCTCTTCACCCAGCACGTCATCAACGAACTGCTTGGGAAGCATAAGGAGGGAGTAGCAGATCGGGCAGCGAAAGATGTGCCTGATGCCGATGTTCGAGTTCCTGCTCCAGAATGCCCAGCAATTCTCGTGCATCTTGGCGTTATGGCACCGTGGACATTCAAAAAGTCGTCCCTTCTTGAAGCATGCCATGCATTTTAAATCCTTATCTTGGAGCATCCTAGGTTCCCAAGAGATATTTTCATAAAAACCAGCATGTTTTGGGTTCACCTTTAGCTCCTTGACTTCCTCGAAGATGTCATCATTCTCATTATACTTTTTCTCAGCCAGGTCGACCATGGTATTCTCGAGTTTCTTTATCTTCGGCACATAGATCAACTTACCACCTTTGGACCAGCTGATGATGGTTTCCAGCTTGTCCTTGTTTGGATCATTGCTGGGTTTAACATTCATTCGAATGATATCGAGATAAACTGGCATATCGCTCGTGATGTTGAGGAGGTCCTTGACCATGAATTCTTCCTTTACTGGTTTCATATCCTCATCCGTGAGGATGATGATCCTATAAAATTTGTTCCCGACGTTCTTGAATACTTCGATCAAGAACGTAAGTGCCATGAAAATAAAGGATTCCACTCGTACCGTGTTGATATGCTTGGGGTCTTCATCTATCAGGCTCAAAAGGTATTCTTTGTTGAACGTGAAATCCTCCAAGTAACTCGGATTTCCCCTGAACAGGACGAGATTGAACCTGTCCGAGCTGTCGATGTCGGACTTTGTATTCATGAACGTGCGAAGTGCTTCCTTTACCATCTTCATTTTCACGTTCTTGGGGTGAAAATCCAAGGCGATGATAGTGTCTTCACTCCTCTTGAGATTTACATTAACCATTAACATCGACCCTCTTGTGTTTCTGGACGGTCCGTGAGCTGATGGGCCTAGTATGGTCTACTCTCCTAAAAACTTTTACGAGGGAAGGAATCATTTCGAGCTTCCCCCTCAACGGTTCGAGCTTGGTGAACCATTCGTGAGAGAAAGGTCTATTGTTCCCCATCATTATCCTTTTTGCTTGCATTCAAGGCATCCTTGATGGAGAGCTGGATACGCTTTCGTTCCAAATCAACGTCAAGGATCATGACATCGATCACGTCTCCCACCGATAGGAAATCATGAGGATTCTTGACGAAGGTATTGGCAATGTTGGAAATGTGCACCAAGCCGTCATGCTTCACGCCGATATCGACGAAGGCTCCAAAATCGACGACATTTCTCACGGTACCCTTGAGGATCATGCCTTGTTTCAGGTCCTCGGCTTTCAGTATATCCTTTCGCAGGATGACAGGTGGGAGATCATCCCGTGGATCCCTCCTCGGTGCTTTAAGGGCATCGATGATATCCTTGATGGTTTCCTCACCAGCATTCTTGGCGAATTGCTTGATAATCCTGGTACTGGAGAGTTTCCTGTTGATTTCTGCCAACCTTACCGTATCGAGAAGATCGCTAGGTTTCATGTCAAGGTGTTGCAAGATTTCAATGGCTATATGGTACGACTCGGGATGGATAAACGTGGAATCGAACGGGTTTTTACCATCATATATCTTGAGAAAACCCGCCGCCTGCTGGAATGTCTTTTCTCCCACGTACTTCACCTCTTTCAATTCATCTCGTTCCTTGAATGGACCGTGGCCCTCCCGAGCTTGGACGATTTGTTTCGCCACCCTGGTATTTAAACCACTCACATGTTTCAACAATGGTACAGATGCGGTATTCACGTCCACGCCGACGGCATTAACGCAATCCTCGACCACTGCATTCAACTCGTTACTTAGATCGGTTTGATTCACATCATGCTGGTACAATCCGACACCAATGCTTCGCGGGTCGATCTTGATAAGCTCTGGGAGTGGATCCTGCAATCGCCTGGCAATGGAAATGGCACCACGTACGGAAACATCAAGTTCCGGGAATTCCTCACGAGCCAGCTCGGAGGCGGAATAGACCGAAGCACCCGACTCGCTTACGATGGTATACTCAATTTGTTCATGCTGTCTTGAAAGGTCCGCCACCATCATCTCGGTTTCCCGGGATGCAGTACCGTTGCCAATCGCAATGGTCCACGCACCATGCTCTTTGCAGCGAGAGGCTAGTAGGTTCTTGCCTTCATCTAGTTTATTTTGCGGGGGATGAGGGTACATGGTGAAGTGATCCAAGAACTTGCCATTCTCATCAATAATTGCACACTTGCAGCCATTCCGGTAACCTGGATCAATGGCAACGATGCGCTTTCCTTTCAGGGGTGGTTGCAAGAGCAGGTTTTTCAAATTCATGGCAAAAACCTTGATGGCATGTTCTTTCGCCGCCATGATCTTCGACACCCATGTTTCCCGCTTGATGGTTCTGGCGGCACGACCGTACCCTCGCTTCACTGCACGTTCAAGGTCTTCTGCAAAGATACCATCGGGTTCCCTGATGATGTCTTCGCTAAGTGCTTCCATGTATATCTCGTCATCGGTAAGGAGTTCCACGTCTAAAAATCCTTCATTCTCACCCCGGTTAAGTGCAAGAACTTGGTGGGGCTTAATGGTGGTGATGTCAAGCGAGAAATCGAAATAATCCTTGTATTTCTGCCGCTCTCTCTCCCAATCAGGGGTGGTTCCCGTACATTCTTTCTCATCAATATCTGATGGTACAGGCGTTTCATTGCTACTGATGGTGCTCCCGCCCTCTATCACCTCCCTGAGCAATTTCCGAAGATCTGGATTCTCGGAAATGGTCTCAACCATGATATGATTGGCACCATCGAGAGCATCCTTGATGGTTTTCACTCCTTGTTCCTCATCCACGAATTGCCCGGCAATTTCCTCCCTCGATCCCGATAATGGTTGCTCATGGATGATTGTGTTCGCAAGTGGTTCCAATCCCGCTTCCCTGGCTTTTTGCGCCCTTGTTTGCCGTTTCGGCTTGTAAGGCAGGTAAAGATCCTCCAGCTCCGTCAAGCTGGTGGCGTCCATGATTTTTTTTTCGAGTTCTCCATTCAGCTGTCCCTGTTCCTCGATACTTTTCAGGACGGTTAACCTGCGCTCTTCCAAGTTTACCAAGCTTGTGTATTCCTTTTGCAAATCACGAAGTTGAACTTCATCCATCGCGCGGGTCACATCCTTCCGATACCTGGCAATAAATGGAACCGTATTGCCCTCATTCAAGAGATCCAAGGTATCCTTGATGACGTGAACAGCACGGTCGAATGCCTTGCTGAGGATGGCATGGATTTCGTCCATGATATCTGCTTCAAGGGGCATGGGCTATACAACATGTAGTGCCGTTTAATGATTATCGAGTCGCCTTCATGACGATACCATTCCACGGTTGCCACGTGGAGCACAGGTTGCCGTTTGGATGGAAGACCAGCTCGTGGATGAGCTCATTACTTCCATGTTTTTGCCGCTCGATATCAATGAATGCCAAGTCAGCATTTTCGAAAACTACATCGATGGATGTTCCATCAGAAGCCTTGTATTGGTATATTTCGATGTAGTAATAATATCCAACGACTTGCTTGATGAATTGAAACCGAGGGAGGCATTTCCCGCTACTTGGATGGATTTCGCTTAACAAGGAATCCATCAATATTCGTGCCTGCTCTGAATAGCGGCTCACCTGGTGATCAAGGCATTCCCCTGATCTGAACTTCATGAGCTGCCTGAAAACCACATTATCTACGTTCATGGTGGCAGCCCATTCCAAGTATTCTAGAATTCCTTCAATGTCATGAATACCTTCAGCTATTAAAACGCAAGATAATCGAGGCCTGATACCAGCACTGATAGCCCTGTTAATGCACTCCAGTAAATCATCATTGCTGAATCCATGATCAATATTCATGATGGATTGGTTAATGGCTTCGTCTTGATGTGCCCTGCTCAAGTTAAGATGTTGGAATTTCCTTTTCCCCAGTAAATTTATGATTCCATTATCGAGGAGCCCTGACCCGTTCGTAGTCATCGTGCGTTTCCTGAAATCGTATTGATCTATCAATTCAATGATGCGGGGGAGTCGTGGATCGATGGATGGTTCTCCACCGGTGATGGAAAGGGAGGGATCGAGGCTGCGAACCATCTTAAACGCATGCTTCATGCTCCTGAAATAGGTACTATCATCAATTCCCGACTTTTGTTCTTCTAACTCGTGCCCCTTGCTCAAGGATCTCAGTTTCTCAACGCAAAAGGGACAATCACCATTGCATATTGCAGCGGAATATATAGAGAAATTCGCATTTTCATATACTGTACACGGGACCACCTTTCCCTTGCTATCGATGTATTTCCAAGGCACGGCATGTCCCGCGGTCGAGTTTTCCTCCATGCAGTAAGCTTCTTGTTTACTATGCCTGAGTTGCTCGCTGAATCCTTTAGACTGAGGCTGGCGTGCAAGCTTCCCATTAATCCTAGCCACGAGTACCATTTCAGGACAACCCCCTCATTGCTTCACTACGGTTAATCAAATGATTTCCCCATGTCGAGCCATCCGGGTTTATCAAGGTGAAATTTGTTCCAACCAGATGTGGCACCTGGGCATCAGGATCTCGCGAATTCCTCCCATACCGCTGCAGGAAGAACGAGTTTGCGCGATCGACCAACCCGTGCTCTTCAAGCAGCATATCGAGACCCGCATCGATATCACGGGAAGAATTCCCACGCTTCCTAAGGTTGAATATCACGTGCCGTCCCGTTGATTCGCAATAATCCAAGAACAACTTGGCTCTCTCGAACAGGTCGGGATCAGCTTCAAGCAGGAAGTAATTCAAGGAGAGCTTGAAGGTAACATCAACGGGGATGTCCTTGAAAAACATATCCATCAACTCGTGGGTTTCCCTGGCATTAATCATGCCATTCCTTTTCTTGAAGGGGAACATCGTACCGTTGGTACACGTGAGTACCTTGGAGCAGCGAGGATGGGAATGATAATGCAACAAGATGTCGATGAAATTAGGATGGAGAAGCGGCTCGCCACCCTCGATCTGGACTTGGAAGATTCCGTCTTCTGGAATGAAGGTTGGAAGCAACTCAAGGGAGAGAAAGGTCGATCCATCCAGCTTTGAATGCATGGAGCAAAATGGACACGCCCGGTTGCATTTATTCGTGATAGCTAAATACAAGCGGTGCTCCCTGCCGGGAAACGGTGAATCGAGATTCTCAAGGTCTGGTTCCTTGATGTCCAGTATGCCCCGCTCCGTGGTTGTCATTCCCGTATCACTCGTAAAATAATGGATACTCCGTGGAAAAGGGGATCACCTTTCCCCTGTTGGAATCCCCCAATTTTGGATCGATCTTCACATCAATTCTAGCGGTATTGCCGAGGATATTCTGTAACGCGGATTCCAAGAGTTCTTCTGTCGTCATCTTGTCGAAGGATGCCAACCGTGCCACGAGATGGAAATTGCCCGATCCATCCTGGTGAAAGTGGAATCTGGTGATGGGAAATTGCTCGAGCACGGCAGTGATGTCTCTATTGTTAATCCACGTGCCGTTACAAGTGTGATACAGGATAGGTTGCCTGCCTTCCAAATCCTTGATGAGAGGCATGGGATCCCCGCATTCGCACGTTCCAGATCTATCCACGCGACCCCAATCTCCTGTCCTGTACCTGATTAGTGGAAAATACGGGTTCCTGCCACCAGAAATCGTGATTTCGCCGATATCACCTGCGCCCACGGGATTACCATCATGATCCACGACCTCCAAAACGATGTCATGGGGTAGCACGTGGTATCCATGCCCCATCCTGCAAGAATATGCCACCGGACCCGTCTCGGTAAGGCTATAAAGTTCGATTACTTTCGCATCGAAATGATCGGTTAGGTAACTCCTTATACCATCCTTGAGCGCGACTGCCGTGGTAATCATGGCTTCAGGTTGAATGCGTCCGCCATCATCGCCCGCATCTTCCAATAAATTTCCCAAGTGCGCGAGTTCGGAGAATGAGAAGGGATCTCCGGTGAGCAACCTTGGTTGGAACTGCCGGATATACCGGTAGGGATCTAACGGGTCTCTCCACTCTGAATCCTTGATGTTGATCTTCATGAACCCAGAATTATGCACCATTTGGAGCCTCGTTACGAAGGTAACTGTTTTTTCTTGGAAACAAACGAGGCAAATTCCCACGTCATCCCTTGAGAATTCCGGATGAATCCCGTGCTGGTGTAATGCTTCCAACAAGAGCGGGGAATAACATCCTGTCGTTACCGGGTGCGAGGGCACCTTCATGGGTTCCGCGGTGGTTCCAGCGGTGACATAAACGATCATATCATTGAATGATTCGCTTATAGGAATATGCTTCCATGGCCGTTGCGCTAGGTCCTCTCTCTTACTGAATGGTAACTTATGGAGTAAATCCATGATTTCTGCATCGGTGAGCTCATTCACGTCAACTTTCAACTCATCAAGATCCATGTAATTGAAAATCTCCCGGGAGGCCGTGGTAAGTAACCCACGCAATTTCCTGCACATGAATTCACCTCGCAGATCCTTGTCTAAGCGTAATTCTTTTAATTCAGCCTGAAATTTGCGCACCAGTTCCAATCCTGCGTTTGAAAGCATATCCGTGGCTTCATAATTAAACTTCGGAGCATGTGAACTTTCCTTTAGTTCATGGAGCAATTTATCCTTCGTTTTCTCGGGTTCATCAATTGCCGTGCTTTCGTCATACATCTTGATCACTCCCTTGATGGTTTTGCTGCAGCTGCAGCCCGTTCTGCTTCAAGGATCTTCTCTATTTCCTCCCTGATCTTCACTTCAAGCTCATTGGTGAGCTTGTGAATCTCGACACTATCGATTGTTTCCAAGATGGCACTTGATTCCTCCCTTGTTTCTCCATCGATGCCAACCTTGAAAATCTTGAGCAGTTTCCTTGCGAATTCTTCCTTGCGTTCATCATTTGTCAGGATCATTTCCGGATTGATTACTTCCCCAAGATACAAGGTTAGAACCAACAGTTCCCTGACGATGTATTCAGCCAAGTCAACCTTGTCCCTTGTGTCACTAACAAGATCTCGTAACACGGGAAGCACGTGACTTGAGGACAGGAAACCGATGGAAATCAAGAGCATCCGCATTCGTTCCTTATCGAGTTTTTTCCCGAGCAGGTTTTGCAATACCGCCCTGGTGACATCTATATCGAGCTCGTGGTTCATGAAATCGTAGAAAACTGCCAAGAAATGATCAATGTTATCCACGGTGGGGCTATCTGGTTCGATGATAATCGGAGGGAGGGAATTCATGGCCATCATGAATTTACGCCTTGAAATACTGGAGCTGGATGTAAATGTGGTCATTTTCATCATGTCATTTGTGAATTCACGTGAAATGCTTGCGTGAGAATGCCTTCGCGAATGTCACAAGATCTTTCATATCGAGTATCTTGTGATACGTGAAACCAATCGATTCGAGAAGGTTCAAGTTTTCCCTTTGATGTTTTTCTGTATATGGCCCTAACCTAAGCAAGAGACTTCCCCTTGCTTTACCTTTCTCCATTGCCATCTTAACAATATCTATCCCTTCCTGCAATTTACCAGTTGCATCCTTGTATTGTTGGAGCATGGTATCCACTCCATCATCAGATATAATGATGATATGGACCGGGGGGTCCTCCTTTTGTCTATTGCGATAGCGTTCGAAAACCGATAATGGGAACAGGGTTCCGTCACCCCAGAAATGTAGAATGGTGGATAGAATTTCATCTTTTGACTTGGAAAACCCGTTAGTGGAGATCACCTGGGTTTCACCACTCCATGATGTGGCTTGGACCGAGGCACCAGCACGCAATGCAGATAAAACAAGAATGAATGCAGCTATAGTTGGATACGAGATCGAGATAGATGGTGAACCCATGGAACCTGACGTGTCGATATAGATGTCGATATCAATGGGTTCCTTCCTTGTATCGTGTCCCTTGGTTTTTCCATACTTGCGTTTCCTCGTGGTAACTCCCGGGAACAAGATGGGAGATTCCTTCAAGCTTTCCATGTAATCGAGGGTGGCAAGACCATCAGAGATATTCCATTGATCCGTGCCTTCCATCAGGGGTTCCGTGGTGAATTTTTCTGTTTTTGGGAAAGGAATCAGGGATGGAAACGCAAGCTCGGTGTAATACTGGATGAGCGCTTTCGTCGGATCATCGATAATCCCGATATATTGAAGTGTTTCGATGTACTCTGCGGGCGAG
>WJJB01000240.1 GCA_014729935.1 Candidatus Bathyarchaeota archaeon
CCATATGAGAGCCATCCCGACGATGTGGTTTTCGCGGAGATTTTACAGAATTTGAAGAACGAAACCATCGTTTCAATTGCAAATATAACTTCTTCAGGAAATTACGCGGTTAATTTATTACCTTTCTACCCTCTTGAAGGAAATTTTGGTTACTTGGAGGTAATTGTTCATCGCGATGACGGTTCCATCGTTTGGAATCCCGTTGTGACCCCTGCATTCGATCCGATTACCATTTATTACTTTGACCTCAGTGATGCCACGGATGGACCACCCGTTCTTAACTGGAGCCTTTATGTTGATAAATATGCCGGCGAGATTTCACAAGGCTGGTTGAATTTCACCCCTGGAACGGATCCGGTTCATAGCATTCAATTGACGGAAAATTTCACGACATTCTTGGAAAATGGAACGAACTGGACACAAACAACCAATTTCTCCAATGCAAGTGTTGGTTTGATACCCATCAATGTTACATCTTCAGATCCAGGAATCTTGGAAGCTAACCTTATCGTTGAATACGGGAATAACAAGACATATCTTAGCACCATCTTTGTCGAGTTCGAAAACCCGGAAATCCACGCGATCTGGGGAAAGCCAACGCAATCAGGCTATCAAATATATTATCCGACCATCAATCAAGTTGATGATATTTCACGAATCAACGTTACCGTTGATCTGGGAGATCCAACCGAGCTCGTGAATTTGACCTGTATATATATCTCGAATGAAACCGAGATCTTGTTCCAGGAAGACTCGACAACGGATTTCAACGGCAACACGCTAATCCACGTGAATTACACGAGTCAGCTTCCCGTGTTCTCGGAAGGCTTGTTTAATCTAACGTTGACCCCGGATTTATTAAACCCTTATGGTTATAGTTATAACATTACTGAAGTAAAAGTCTTTCATGAAGGTAACCTCATCAAAACAATCTCCATACCTCTAAATGCTACTGAGAACATTACGGAATCATTGTCATTCAATCACCTGCACGTGGTTTATGATTTGGCTAGTTCGAATTTACATTCCAGTACGGAATTAAATTCTATAAATAACATTACCTTGGAACTTTATGATTCGGAAGGAATATTGCGCGATCAAGAAAACTACATCATACGCTTCCTTGGAACGGTTATCAATCTCACAAGCGGGGAATACTCCTTGTTTCTCCAAGAAAACAAGACCTGCACGGGTTCGCTCTATATTGAAACTGAAACGACACCCGCGATCTCTTGGCCTACGGGGAATGTTACTGGTATATCCAATCGAACGCTATTGGAGAATGCCACGATAATATGGGAAGAATTGCATCCAATCGAGATATCCCGTGATGATCCGATAGATCACGTTCATTTCTTGGGTGGAACGATTGGCATTCATAGGAACGATTCGGTTTCTTGGCTGAGTCTTTGCGAGATCGTGAGCGAGATGCACGTTACCCATTTCAACAATTTCACGAGGTTAGTCGGTGTGTTAACTGATGGGCTCTTGTATTATTCCGTTGAAATCATGTCTTGGAACCAGACGCATCCCGCGGGATACAGGATTTCAATCGACATTTTCAATCCCACGAATGACTCCATTGATGATTTGGCAATCACGGTTAACTACGCTATGAACCTCTTTATGAACCAAACAACCATCGGTGATGATGTCGTGATGGATCCCATTCAAAATATTTACTACACGACGGACACGCTTCAATCTTCAAACACCACCCATCTTGTCGGGTTACAGCCTGATGTCCTGCCCACGGCATGGGACATTGATAACAGGAGCGTGTTTGCCAAGGACGACCCTGCTTTGTTTAACAACGAGACAAATTCCAGCACGATGACAGATGTCAACGATCCTGCTATGAGTGTATGGTGGGACCTTGGCACGATCCAAGGGATGGGTGGGGTTTCAACGGGTTACACGCTTGGAATGGGATTGACGCTTGATGATTTGAATCAAGCGATTAATCTCACTCGTTCACATCTTGAACCAGATTTCATAGATCTCGTGCTTATCCCAGTATCAATTCCCCAGCGAGGTCGCGTTTACGAGCAAATGAGCTTCGAGTTCTATGCGGCCAATTTTGGAAATTCCAATGCCACGAACGTGACGGTTTCATATTCAAGCAGCACGGAATTGCAGCAACCAAATAATCAAACCACGAATTCAATAATAACTTTTTCCTTAAGCCAGTTGAATCAAAATGCCATGTCTCTCCTTTCAGTGGATTCCATACCGGGTTCAGAGGAATACTATCAAGGAATATGGTCGATTGCCACGGCAGATACATTACAATATTATACAGAATATTTCGGTGAATCTTTTCTGGACATCATGTTCAGCGAGGGTGTTAACGAATCCATCTATGACGTGGATGAATTGGCTTCTTTGTTAACCAATCAGACCAATACATCTGTAAATATTGAAAATATCGGGTCATTATTGGACAATAGCATCATCAAGACCATAATTGTACGACCACACGATTATCCATGGATTCACGTTGCCCCGAGCAGCATTTTCAATGAACCCTTCATCGCTCAATTCCCAAACGATTTTGGTAACGTGAACTTACAGGTTATTTCCGCTGTTGAGCTCACCACGATAACGCTAAACTTGACTGCTGGGGAAGAATCCTGGATCAACCTACCCGGTTCTGGAGTGGTGGATCATGGAAATGGCTCATTCTCGGTTTTAAGCGCGCCCTCCCATAGCATCACCCTTCTTCCAATAAGCTATATGATTCCCACCTATTCAGTTCCCGGAACGTACCATTTCCAGATTCAAATCGATTGTGAAATTGGTAGCTTGTATGCTCCATCCGCAACATCCCCCAGCTCGTCATGGATCAATTATGATGGTGCTCTCCTGAATGTATCTTCTTTAAGCACTTACAACTCGTCGATTGAATCATTTTACCTGGACCAACAAATTATGGTAGAGAATCCGGTCGCAAGGGTTTATTATCCATCGAGCACCCCGATAACCAGCTTGCTCCTAAATTCAACTGGAATCGGGGATCTTCCCCTTTCGAATGGTGAGAGCAATGAAACAATTCAGGTAGAGAATTTGCTCGAATTCTGGAACGGGCGCGTCGATTTTGGATGGGGTACCTACTTTGAATTGAAATCTTGCCTTGCTTCGCTTGGTATCTCGGTATTGGAAATTCCAAATTTCCTGCTAGCTGGAAATCAACAAGGTAGCAGTTTTGATAACGAGTCGCTCGCCGCTCTTGAAGATATGCTCTTGTTACTATCGGATGCCATCTTGCTCGTCAATCCAGATAATGCATTTGATAACACATCTATTGTAAAATACCAAGACGCGATCCTTGATGGAACCGGGTTGCTTTTGATAGCCGATGGCAACAAGACTAGTGATGTGGATTGGATCGATGCCTTTCTCCAACCTTTTAACGTGTCCACGGGATATTCCTATGAGAATGTCACCTTGATACCATCAACGAATCACTCGAACCTTTTTAATCAAGATGCTTTTCTTGAGTTCCCCGCGCGTTCCTTGGAGTATCCTTCAACGGCGATAAATGCCAGTCAAATTAAACCTTATAATTCTTCGAGCGGGATTTCTTGGAACACCTCCCTCGTTACCAATATAACTGATGCAATTATCGTTAACGGGTCCTATAATATCGAGTATCCACAAATAGAGGTTTTACAAGAATCTAACCTTCTATACGTGGATGCCAATGAAAATCATGGAAAGATCATCTTGTTCGGCGATATGGATCCGTTCAAAGAAGCGTCCTTGAACGATAATATTTCCAGATCTTTGTTTAACCATACTTGCATCTCGTTGTTTGGAGAACAACTCGATATAAACCTCAATATCTCTGGTGATTTGACCGAGTCATCGTTCGAAGGGTCGATTTTTCCGGGAAACTTCACAAGTGCGATTCAAGTGATACAAGATGGTGCCTTGGTGTTTTCTATCACGCTTGAAGATCCATCGGGTGATCTTGTGAACACGAACTTCACCTTGGAATATCTCCTTGAAAATTTAAACTTGACCCTGAATGAAGCTTCCACGGGTGGTTTTAACACGTCGGATGATTATTTTACAATGGAAAACGTGGAGGATCTCGAAAATTACATGATTGGGTTCGTCCTTTATCCGAATTCTTCAATTGCCACGAGTTGGCCAATTTTATCCGATGAGAACAACCCCCTTAATTATTATATCTCTCTTTCGATGGAAAACCTTGACGTTGGTCAATATTCCTTTGCATTTCTCATCAAGGCATCGGGTTATAATAGTATTTATTTCACTGGTGGGTTCGAGGTGTTAACTGGAAATTTGGATGATGACTTTGATATCCGGGAGACTCCGCCCGCGGGTGCGGCTTTTCGCCCCTTAATCGGTGCGTTGATGATGACTGCAATATGTCTCTTGCTATTTGCTTTTTATATGAGGAAGGAGCAAAACAAGGTTCGCGTGCAATTGATCCACCCACGCAAACAAGAAAGCGTAGATAACATTTTCCAGGAGATCTTGGCCTTGTCTAAGAGGATCTTGGAAGCCAGCTCTTCCGCGAAGGAATCCCCTGTTTTAAAAATATTCGCCATACAACGTTTGGCAAGGAAATTCGTCCCCGTCCTCAGAAAATTGAGAAAGATAAAGTGATACACATGTCAAAGACTGAAAAAGAACCAATTAGAAATCCATCCATAAAGGGAAA
>WJJB01000241.1 GCA_014729935.1 Candidatus Bathyarchaeota archaeon
AGATATTGATCTTTCAGAAAATCACCGCTGAACGAGAGCTGGCTTTGGATCACGCTGCTTTCATCCCCAGAAAGATGGAAGGAATACGCCATGATCGGATAGGTTGCAATGACGAGTGAGATGGAAATAATCACCAAGATCTTTAATGTCTTGGTTCGAGTCTTTGCCAACGAATCAATGAAAGTCATTGTTTCTCCACTGGACAATTTTGACATGCAGTGCCTTAAATCTTGCGTTGCATGCATCATCACCCTGTCCTTGCATAACAATATGATACGCCTTCATTATTCCCCATTCTAGATATGAATTAATATTGGAAAATTCAACTATCAGGTGGTGAATGAAATGAATCAACAATCTTCAGGTGCATCGCGGAAATCATCGATCCTCTTGCAAGTGAGTAACCTCATTGCCGTATTTGCCATGATAATCATCAATATCCTCGCAAATGCTTTACCCTTTAATGGCAAGGGCACGGGGGAACTTGCAGATAATATTTCAAATCTTTTCGTGCCTGCTGGGATTATTTTTTCCATTTGGGGTGTTATTTATCTCACGCAAGCACTGTTTGCCTTCTACCAGCTTGGTGGTATTGCCGGGAAATGGGAAGAGGAACCCGAGTATTTCAATCAAGTGGGTGTATTCAATCTCATAGCCAGTGCGGCTAATATCACGTGGATTTTCCTGTGGCATTGGGAAAAGGTACCTTTATCACTCATACCCATGATTGTCCTTTTTCTCTCCTTGCTTGCCATATACTTGCGTCTTGATATCGGTAAGGCGGGAGAAAATGCATCAAGAAAGGAAAAAATCTTCGTGCAAGTACCGTTCTCCATCTACTTGGGATGGATTACCGTGGCAACAATTGCGAATGTCACTGCGGTCTTAGTTGTTACAGGATGGAGTGGATGGGGAATTCCCGAATCCACGTGGTCCGTCCTGGTGATCATCGTTGCAACAATCATCACGGCATTGATGCTGCTGACGAGAAGGGATATAGTGTATTCTTTGGTCATCTTGTGGGCTACCTTCGGTATCTGGTTGAAGCAAGGGTCGGGATATCCCGATATTGCCATAACCACCATTATTTCCTTGATTATCGTGGCAGCCTTGGCTGTATTCACGGCCATCAGGAAATATAAATCTTAACCGTTTTCAATCCTAAGAGCTGGGTCTTCATTCGAGACATGCAAGTATTCCCCCGTATTTCCACCACTTTTTTCTTTAATTGATCAACTGATGAGGGTATTCCAAGTCAATTGGCATCATGATTGCCGGAAACGATTATCACATGCAATAAACCCGCTTTTTTTCATGGAACCTTGATAATTGGAGCACCGGGTCCTGAAAAAAAAATTTTAAAAATAGTTATCTCCACTTCTAGTTATCTTCTACAAAAAAGAGAATGATTTTTAGGGATCTGGCACGTGCTTGTAATTCCCACGCCAAATCCCGTGGATCGTTCCTCAGGTTGATATAACACGATAGGAGAAGGTAAGTAACATGGTAGGACACGCATATACTAAACCAGATGAAAACGATCTGGAGTTCTTCGAATCCGTGGTCGGCCGTGATAATGCCTCTGCAAACGAGGCAATCATGCAGTCGTACCTCAGCAAGTCGGTCATGGGACTCGAATCAGACGTTCCAGATATCGTTGTGAAGCCGAAATACGTGGAGGAAGTTCGGAAGATACTCGTCCATTGCTCGGCTAGAAAGATAGCAGTTTCCCCGATTTCTGCAGGATTGAGTGGCGGGTTCGCATGTCCGCTCATCAAGCCAGCAGGTGTACTTCTCGACATGCAGCGGATGAATCGCATTCTCGAGGTTGATGAAGATAACAGGTATGTCGTGATCGAGCCAGGCGTGACCGCTGGCGAGATTTGGGCATATTTCAGCAAGTATCATCCTGATTGGGCACCCCCGATCGCGGATGGTGCTCCACCAGCAGCCACCATCATGGGTGATGCCATCGAGCGCGGATTCAGTCTCGTGACTTCATCATTTGGCCCCCAAGGAGAAATGGTCCAAGGATTGGAAGTCGTCGTCCCTCGGGGCGATATCATCAGGACTGGAACGTGGGGTTTGAATGGTGCTAAACCTTTCTATCGATGGGGTCTTGGGCCCGAGATATTCTCGTGCTTCATGGGCTCCCAAGGAACCATGGGCGTGGTTACCAAGGCTGCAATAAAGATTGTCCCGCATCCTCACGCCAAGACCATCATTGCATGGGCAATGGATAATCCCGAGGACATGCAAGATCTCACGTTGGAGGTTTCAAAGAAGGAATTCGGTATTTCCCACAATTGCGTCATGGTGCAAGGGGGAAATTGGCCATTGGTCCAAACGAGGTGGCCAAAGGAAAAGGTTCCTGCTGAATACGAGTGGTTCAAGAAGGCAGGTATCCCTGAATGGTGGATGAATTTCGAGATATGGGCGCAATCAGATAAAGAATTGGAACACGTGGTGGATACCATTGATGGCATTGCCAAGGATTTTAAGGCAAACAGGGCTCAGAGTTCAGAGTCAATCAAGCGATGGGAATTGCATCCCGCGCAAGTGAAAGCGAGATTGCGGAAACCGAATAAAATCGCCATCCCATACTCTCTTTACGAGGCTGGATTCTTGTTCATCACGTGGTACACCCCATGGAAGGATTGCGCGGAATTCGCAAGGATATACAACAAGATTCTCGAGAAGTATGACTTCGCTCCCGTGATGTGGATCGCGAGCATTGAAAGGGCACGACAAGCTATATGCATGCCCATCGTCTGTTTCGATTCCTCCAAACCCGAGGATTTCGAGCGGGTTCAAGAAGTTAACAGGGAAACGACTGAAATCATGCTTCCCAAGGGATGGGTGAATTACCGACCAGATCCCTACATTCACGCACCAAAAACCTATAGCATGGCTGGCACGTACTACAAGTACCTGAAATTGGTCAAGGAAATGTTCGATCCCGATTACATCATGCACCCTGGAAGACTATGTTTACCCTAAGGAGGATTGAATCATAATGGCAGCACCTAGATTGGAAGAGTACAAGAAAGACATCTACCGTTGCATCCACTGCAAGGCTTGCAAGTTTTCATATTCCGGGACGCCAGAAAAGTCGGGACCGGGCGAGCACAAGGGCGTGCTGTACGAGGGCATGCTCCAATCGTGCCCC
>WJJB01000242.1 GCA_014729935.1 Candidatus Bathyarchaeota archaeon
CCTCTCCACCATCCAAAGAGATATGAATTCCATGGCATCAATCAATCTTCCCTTGGTTTTCCACTTTCATCAACCAGTGGATAATTTTGACCACGTGATAGAATCGATTTACCAGAAATGCTACAAGCCGTTACTTGATAGAATTATGGATTCTTCCGTGAAGGTTACACTTCATTTCTCGGGATCCATGCTCGATTGGTTCGAAACAAACCATCCGGAATACTTGGATGACGTTAAGGTACTCTGCGAGAGGGATCAAGCGGAACTGATCAGCGGGGGGTATTACGAGCCAATTCTGGCTATTATACCTGATGAGGACAAGATCGGGCAAATCTCTTCCTTAAATGATAAAATCATAGATCGCTTTAACACCACACCCAAGGGATTTTGGCTGGCTGAACGGGTCTGGGAACCCCATTTCCCCTCATTCTTGGCAAGATGTGGGTTGAAATACATCATTGTGGATGATAATCATTTGAGATCGTGTGGATTCGAGGAAGAAGACACGTTCCATCGTTACACGACCGAAGATAAAGGGAAGATCATACACGTATTTCCGATAAACGAGGAAATACGATATCTTGCACCTTGGAAATCCGTTGGTAAACTGAAAAAGTACTTGTCCGAGGTTGCCACTGCGGAAGGAGATCGCATCATTCTCTTCATGAGTGATGCAGAAAAGATGGGAGAATGGGGCACAACTCACGAGCTTTGTTACGTGGAAGGGCATGAAGGTGAAGCCCCCTATGTTGAAGAGCTCTTAAAAATGATAGAAAATAGCGATTGGATCACGTCCATCACGCTCAGGGAATGCCTGGAAACCATCCCACCCAAGGGAATGGTGTACCTTCCCACGTCATCCTATGACAAGATGGAGGAATGGGTGCTACCAACGCCCACACGTTCCAAGCTGGAGAAAATTCGAAAGAATTTCGAGGATGGCAAATTATTGGAAGCAGAAAAACTTGATGTTCCCCGGTTCGTAAAAGGAGGATTTTGGAGATACTTCTTGGTGAAATATCCTGAATCAAACAACATGCACAAGAAGATGCTACACGTGCATTCCAAGTACGAGGATTTCATGGATGTTTTCGGGGACGATCCAGGTTTGTTTAAGGTCAAGCAGCAACTGTACATGGCACAAGCAAATGATTGCTACTGGCATGGGCAATTTGGTGGGATATACTTGAGCTTCCTGCGTCATTCCGTGTACAAGCACTTGTTGATGGCTGAAACCCAGTTGGAACGTCTGTTCAAGGAACATGGCACCATGATCACTCCACGCATTCACCAGAAGTCATTTTATTGTAATGGCTTGGATCAAATCTTGATAGAATCCGAAAAAGTCAATGCATGCATCGATCCACTGGATGGCGGCACGATCTTCGAGTTGGACGTCAAGCCTTTGCATTACAACTTGCAAAACACTCTCTCACGATGGCGTGAAGCATACCACGAAGAAAATACCAGTCAAGAATTAATTTTCGATACATGGCGGAAAGCGAGTCTCCGCACCTTCCTAGTAGATAGCGCGGTATCGATGGCTGATTTCAAGTCAAACAAGGTGAGCCCTATCAGTGCCTTCCACGATGGTCGGTACAAGATCATTTCAACCAGTGAAGCACGGGAAGATGATTTTTTCTCTTGGGTGAAAATCCGAAGGGAAGAAATCATCGGTGATGATGCGGTTTCGATCGAGAAAGTCATCAAGGTGCATAAGGATAAAAGTATGCTGGAATTCTTCCTCAATGCATCAACGGAAGGGGGTGATTTCCCGGAAGGCCAATCATTAATTGTGGATTTTCCCGTATTCTTTAACGGGGACCCTGAAAAATTTGAACTGGAAACTGAAGCGGGAGGCGTGACATCACCCTTGAAAAGTGGGTTCACCAAGACACGCCAATTAACCCTCCGGGATTCTACTTACGATCTTGTACTAGAATTTTCCTTCGACAGGACCATCGAGGTGTGGCATTATGCCCACGAAACGTATTCAAGGATGAATACCGATGACTATCAATCGAAGTACCAGGGCATAGGGATCGTATTCAAGATCGGAGATGGGCAAATTTCGTTTTCACTCACTTGCAATCATTGATATTTGGGGAGCGCCGTGCCATCACCTGAAGCGAGTTATCTCAAGGGCGGGGAACCCTTCACGCTACAAGCACGAGACTCGGAAAAAGCGGTTATCTGCATCCATGGTTTTTCTGCTTCCCCGTACGAGGTGAAACCAGTGGCAATCGCATTACATGATGCTGGATTGCACGTGATGGTTCCTGCAATCGTCGGACACGCCATCGATCCCGAGAAACAGGGAATGGCAATATTACGAGAAACCACGTGGAATGATTGGTTAGAACCATTGAAGAAATTGGTAATCCAGACAAGGAAAGAATACGAGTTACTATATGCCTATGGACAATCAATGGGCGGGGCTCTTGCCTTGGCGCTTGCAGAAGAAAAACTAGTGGACAAGGTGGCGGTTACAGGTGCAGCCATCCAACTATCTTTTTTAGCCCGATTATTCTCTCCATTGCTTGGTAAAATGGACCGGCTAATCAAGAAAAGGACACCAAGGAATAGGCATTTCCAAAATATTAGCTATACCACGATGTCCACGAAAGCAATCCGGCAACTCGTTCTCCTAGGAAAGCACGTGCGGAAGCATCTTCACGAAATAAGGTGTCCAATTCTTGTCATCCATTCAAAGAACGATAAAACCGTTCCAGCAGGTATTCCTGGTATCATCAAGAATGGTGTCACTGACGCTCGCTTGGATATCGAATGGTTCAATGATTCAGGACACACGTATCCC
>WJJB01000243.1 GCA_014729935.1 Candidatus Bathyarchaeota archaeon
AAATGAATCAGTGAGGGAAAACCCCAACGTGTTGAGGACACCCGTGATGATTGTATTTACCAAAAAACGGTCCTTCCATGGATTTTGAAGGAAAAGTTTAGGGTCGAGATACCTGGAACCAGATATGATTTCAACTTCGGGCTCCCCGTGTATTTCATCCAAGAACTTGTATAAACATCTTGGTTCATGTTGTCCATCCATGTCAAACGAGATAACCCATTCATAATTATTATCCTTTGCATAACTGAACCCCCTTTTCAATACAGCTCCATATCCCCTGTTCTTGACGAAATGAATGATTTTATACTGATCATCAGTGCAGCATGTATCCAAGATCTCCCTCGTGGCATCAGTGGAACCATCATTGATGATCAAAATATCTAGTTGGCAATCATCACGCTGGCTAACATTGAGCCGGACTTTATGCAAGTGGGTGATGATACGGTTTATGTTGCCCTCCTCGTTGTAACATGGAATGAGGAGTAAAATGCACATCGGTTCAGATTCAAGCATTCTTTTTTTGTCCTTTGTCTGGTTCTGGTTGGAATTTTCTTATGATCGATTCTTATTGAAGCTTCCCTGTTACCTCCATCAGGTGCATGGAAGATTAATAATATCTCGGAGCTTAGTTCAAGTTGGATGGGCAAGAACATCCATCGAACACGCCTTATTTCCAGTGATATGCTGAAATGGTTTCCCGGGAGCAGCTTGAAAATCTCAAGGTCCCAGAATTGAAAGATATCTGCAGGAACGCCAGTATTAGCGGTTATTCTAAGTTGCGCAAGGCGGAGATCATAGATCTACTCCTTGAACACGAATCAAAGATACAAGAAGTAATCCCCAAGGAGGAAAGCGGATCCGGTACCAAATCCCCGAGAATCAAGACAACCGTTGCCCACAGCAGGGAAAACACTGAGAAGAAGATTCAAAAAAAGAAGAAATTAATGGAAAATAGGGCAGAAGTTATGGGAGTTTCTGTCAAGGAATTGAAAAAACTGGATAAAAAACCTCCCCCGAAAACAAAATCCAAGAGCAAGACCACGGTATCAAGGAAAAAGGCTTCCACGCACTCAACACGCGAGAAACCTAAGAAAACAAATCAACATCAAGACACGAGTGCACAGATCCAGCAAGATCGATTTCAAGACATGCCTCAAAGGGAGCGAAGTTACATATTAACCACCAAGATTTCAAAGAAGGGTAGAAAGATCTTGCACATGAGCGCGCGTGATTTCAGCAGGCTTTCACTCAAGAAACTGGGGAAACTCGAAGAAAAGCTGGTCTTGGAACAATCCACCTTGACGGCTTATCAACCCACAGACAAGAAATTGAGGGATTTCATCCAAGAGTCGATAGATTTGATTCAAGAAGCAAGGGAACTTCTCCTGAATCGGATAGAACGGGAATACTTCGAAAAGAAATTCCCGAAAATCTTGAAGAAAAAGTCGAAAAAGATTAGAAAAATCATGGAAAAGTTGGATCATCGGGTTTACACCGAGATTGATATTTCCAAGGAAATCGTGGACAAGATCCGGTTCAAAGCACCCTTCTCTGATGCGTATCTTGCGACCAAGATCAAGGAATTAATCATAAATGAGCAATTGAAGCTCCATGATTGATGTTTAAAATAAGCGCACAAGAGAAAAGGGAAAGCCATGTCATTCATCTTCGGGATAGAAATCGATCCTTCCTGGCCAGATGTGATTTTGGACACCATAACATGGCTTAAATCTGAAAGCGTGGATTTCTTTTTCAAGGGACTCAAGAAATTGCTTTATCTTTACATCAATCGCCCAACCGATGACATTCTTGTTATTTGCATCAAGATACTTTCAAAAGTAACCATCCTCCTTCCATCCTTCATCAAGAAAACCCCAGAAGGATACCTCATGAATGAAACCAAGATAAGGAAAAGTACCCGTGAAAGAAGGCATCCCTTGAGTTTGAGAAGAAATTTGAATGGAGAGGGCAAAGCTATTGGTAATCATGCCCGATCTATCCCAATCTTGGAAACCGGGCATTCAATCACTCCAGCCGACAGTTCAGACAATGAAAAACTCGAGGAATTAGTTAAATTAGACATTTTGGATACCGTGGAGAATACAAACACAACTGAAATTGATCCCGATAAAAATGGCGTGGATAAAAATGCTGGGTGGATCCCTGCCATCAAATGGATTGGCGATAATTATGAATTAAAGAAATTAAATCTTGATCTAGATGAACCGGTAATTCTAGATGATAAAAAAGTCTCCTTGGACTTGCTCGATCCAATTAATCACCAGGAATCATTGCAAATCGAGGAAACATTGGGAAATTCATGTAATAACCCTCAAGATATTGAATCCTCGGAATTTAGCAGTGATATGGTATTTCCAGACCACCCGGGTCTTGAAGCGGTTTATTCCTGCGATCCGGGGATTAAATGTGCTCTTGGAGATGGCGATATTGATCTTGATGATGCAAGAGGCATCCGATGCAAGAATTGTGGCTCTATCTTTCATGAAACATGTGCCTGCATTATCATCGAGCAGGAAAATGCTTATTGTCCCATTTGCAACCATTCGTGGTCATGGAACCCATGAGCAATGATATCAATAATGATTTTCTCTTGGCAAAAGATTAAGACCACCAATAAGACGTAGTACATGAACATGTCCTTCCTCGGGTTAACCTTGGATCCTGATTGGCCATCAGACTTGAAATACTGTTTCAAGCTTCTTTCCTCCAAGGATAACAAGGAATTTTTCAAGGGTCTCAAGATACTCGTGTCTATTCACAAGTACAATATTAGCAAGAAGAAAATCGCCGTGACAAGTAAACTCCTAAATGGGTTAGAAAAGATCATCCCATCTTATGTCAAGGCAGCCGGGGAAGAATATGTAATCAACAAGACGAAGATGGACCTTGCCATCAAGCAAGGAAATCATCCCATGGATTTGCGACAAAAAATAGCCAAGATGCGGGCTAATCGCAACACGAGTGAACAGGACCCAGGTACAAGCACATCTGAAAGTGATATAAAGATCCTGGAAATCCAAGATCCAATGGCAGGTAAGGGCTTGGTGGTAAAGAAATTTACCCGGGAAGGAAAGGAGATCCAAAAGGAAGTTATCCCAGGATCGAATCTAGACAAAGATGTCGGTGATTCTGGAGATGAATGGGTGGACGCGAGTATTTTTAGGAATGTACCTGATGTCAAATTCCTTTTTGACAAGGACGGAAGGATAAAGGAAACCCTGGAAGAAGGACTATCTCTCCTGAATCCCATCGTAAAAGAGCAGTCATTGGATTTGAATGTTTCAAGTGCAACGACGGGATACGTTAACCCATATGATGATATTAATAAAAACACCTCGCACGCGGATGTTGTAACCCATCAAACCTTGCACAATGATGATGATTACATTAACTTGGAAAATATTCCTGGCTTGGCATATCGAGACATTGGAAAGGAAGAAAGCAAGAGATGCACCATGGGTGATGGTGATATCACTCCCGCGTATGGACAGGTGATTTCATGCATTCATTGCGGTGCCATCTTTCATTGGGGATGCGTGAAAGTAGTCTTGGAAATAGAATCAGCCATATGTCCCGCATGCAAAAAGAGTTGGTATTAATGGGCTTCAATCATTCTTACCACTGAAACATTCTTCTATTCGATGCGAGCAAAAAGCATTAATGCATGTCTCGCCCTTAGAGCAATGAGGTCATGATGCAATCACGAAAGCCTGTAATAATGCTATATGGTTTTTTGGTCTTGAGTACGTTAGTGGTAACCGTTGAACCTGTCTCAGCATATATTGAAGTGAAACGTCCCCATTCCATGATTATCTCCACGGGTACTGCTAACACATCCATGCTCGAAATACTGGACCCGGAACAGGATGATCTGTCCATGAAAATCAACTCGAATCGGTCCGGGGACAAGAATTTCCATGAAAGCGCCATGATTTCAAGCAAAGCAGATTTAGAAGATTATTTCAATATATATCGCAGCCACTACAAGCTGCCCTATAGCGTGGAGGATGAGAAACTATCAGGCGATGATATCATCCACAAGGATGTTATTCGTTTCCAGGATAAGTTTTCCAACGAAAACAATTCAGGGTATTATTACTACAATCAATGGGCGTGGTTGAATGAGCCCATCCACGCGAGTAGCTTGGAGGATGAGGGATACGTGGAGTTCTATTTCTTGTCTGAAGCATCAAATGGGACTTTCCTGACAGTATATGGTGATGATGATTATAGGAAGGATCCTTTGGATTATAACAATGAGAGTGCGGCTTTCGGCATGCATTTTGGCATCACGCCATTTGGAGGGGACTCCAATTCCTCCTTCTTCTGTGGCACTGATTGGTCCGATGACTTGACTAAAATTGACTCGGTGGAATATGAGCCGAATAGGTGGTATCACGTCCAATTAAGCTTTGATTACAACTCTTCGTGGAACGTGAAAATCGATAATGCAACCGTCTATACCTCTTCCGGATGGAATATCGATGAACAACTTACCAAGTTTGATTATCTTGGTTTTTGCACCCAGACTTGGAAAAATTTTAGCGGACATCAAACGCACGTGTATTACTTGGATGCTATTGGCCTTAGTTATGACATGTCCGCCCATAACCAAAACACGGAGGGTGTTGAATTCAACGAGGCATATGAAGATTATATCGATAAGTACTCGGTGAATAATATCAATGATGGGGACCTGAACGCATCCCTGGCTGTCTACTTCAAGTTCAACCTTGAAGATTACCCGAACAAGGTGGACACGTTCTCATTGATCATCAAAGGTCATTTCTTCCACGTGGTGGATACTGGATATGTCAAGATGTTTAACAGGGAATATCTCGTTTACGATCACACCGATTTGAGCTACAAGCCCTATGTGCCAGGTTTTTCGGAGGAGTATCTCTTTTCAGCTTCAGATAGCGAAAAGATAAACAGTTCCGTCTACATTGACGGGGAAGGGAAGTTCGCACTGAAAATCGAAGCTGCATCGGGAACTAACTTCGATTACATCGTCGATTCCATGTACTTCAGGTTCGATACTGGAATGGGCGGATCCTATGTGTTCATTTTCGTCATAGTGGCATTTGTTTTCACGATGGCCGTTTTTCTCACGAAAATAGCCAAAAAAGGCCAGTTATCTAGCCCCCGGAAAAAAAGGTCTGGAAGGAATGCGCGCTCGATCGACTAACCTTTGCAGGCATGATGTAGTAAAAAATTTAACCTTTCGCCTTTTATCGTTACCATCATAAACTGGCATGATTATCCATGGTTGAAGAAATCGAGGTGTTCAAGCTTCACGAAACAGGTGAATATTCCACTGTTGAAGGCGTCACAAAAGAAGATATTGAAGAAATTTTCGATGAAAGGGAGGTTTTCATCATCCTGATCCCCGATTTGAGACGCTTGTACATTTGGAAGGGAAAAGCTTGTCCTGTTCAAAAAAAATTCATTTCAAGCCGTGTTGCACAAAAGATCCAAAGGGACCGAGTGAAAAACGCCGGCATGCAGCACAAAATCGTGTCCATCGATCAAGGTGATGAATTGGATGAATTCATCAAGAATTTGGGATTGAAGCATGTAAAAACTCAAGCGGAACGTGAAGCCGAACGGAAGAAAAAAGAGGAAGAGGAGGCAAGGCGTTTCGAGGAACTCATGAAGAAACCAGATATCGTGAAGGAGGAACCCAAGGAAGAAGAAGCTATCAAGGCTTCATCTTATGTCACGAATCTCATGAAGAAAGCAAAAACCGCATTTGGCCCCGTTGTCTCTACAGGTCAATCTCGAGATCGTGTCGGAATGTCTGGAAAGCAAAAACAGGAGATATTGGATAACATGTTGAAGCAAGAGGTGCCCGATGGCTTTTCGAGGGAACATCTTATCCTTGATGGAGAGCTTTACGTAAATATGAAAAAAAAGGGGAAGGTATTCGACAAGGAAGTTGAAATCGAAACGTGGGATGCCTTTGATGGCGCATTGGAAGATGGATTCATGGATATCGATCCACGCAAGCTCAGGTTCTTCATAAAGGAAGGGAAGATTCTTGCCGTGGAAATATTCAAAATCAGCAAGGAAACTAAAGATGGAAAACCAGGAACTGGATCGATTGAATCTGCCGAAAATGCTTGAATGAGCATCCTGAGCCATCGGCATACCTCATGGTCAGGGTGCCATCATCCCTCGCTTACTTGATTTATTAACCCCATTCCACATTGTTTAGCATCAGTCACTTTTTTCATGGTTTCTTTCATCACTCCTTCATTAAATCTAAAGAAAATGAGCAACAAGACTTAAATTAACTGCAGGCATATTATAACGTGTATATATGCCACTTTTTCCTAGCTAGGAACTCATTTTCACGGGTGAAGGATGCTGGCCGATGAAACTGGTAATGACATGAACCTGAATGCGGGAAAGGACGAGGAGGATAAAATTGATTCAGGATCTTCCTCAAATGCTTTGCGAAAAGCTGCCGCTGTGATGGGTGATGCCATCGGACCGGAATCAGAATACAACGAGAATAAGATTCGCGTGCTCGAAGGCTTGGAAGCGGTGAGGAAGCGCCCAGCAATGTACATAGGCTCGACAGATCGCAGGGGATTGCACCACCTCGTGTGGGAGATTGTCGATAATGCCGTGGACGAGCGATTGGCAGGATACTGTAATGAAATCATGCTTAAAATGCTTCCCGATGATACCATCGTCGTTATTGACGATGGCCGTGGGATTCCCACCGGCCCGCATCCAAAATTTCCCGAGAAGTCCGCCTTGGAAGTGATCATGACAAAGTTACACGCCGGGGGGAAATTCGATAATAAATCCTATAGTGTATCCGGTGGCTTGCATGGGGTTGGCATCTCGGTGGTTTCCGCACTTTCTGAATGGTTGGAAGTCATCGTGAAAAGGGATGGTTACGAGTGGTACCAGAAGTACTCAAGGGGGAAACCTTTAACCCCCTTGATCAAGAAGCGTGAGACGAATGAGACGGGCACCGTGATATGTTTCAGGCCAGATGATGATATCTTCACTTTCACGGAGTTTAGTTACACGATACTTGCAAATCGGCTCAGGGAGCTCGCGTTTCTCAACAAGGGTCTTGCCATAACCATCGTGGATGAGCGTGAAGGAAAGGATAAATCGGATTTTTTCATGTATAACGGCGGCATTATCGAATTCGTGGAGTTCTTGAGTGAGAACAAGAAAACCCTGTATGAAGATCCAATTTACTTTTCCTTCGAGGAGGATGGAAGTAGGTGCGAGATTGCGTTACTCCATAATTATGGATTTCATGGTAAAATACACGCATTTGCCAATAATATCAACACGATCGAGGGTGGAGCGCACCTGGAAGGTTTCAAGGCAGCCTTGACCCGTGTTTCAAATATTTACGCTCGACAGGAACTTAATTTGCTAAAGGACAAGGAAAACAACCTGAGCGGGGATGATACCCGGGAAGGATTGGTTGCGGTTATATCCGTGAAGTTATCGGAACCGCAATTTGAAGGGCAAACGAAGACCAAACTTGGAAACTCGGAGATACGCTCCATGGTCTCCCAGCATTTCGCGGAATTACTTACAGAATACTTCGACAAGAATCAAGATATTGCAAAAGCTATCTTGAGCAAGAACGTAAGTGCAGCAAAGGCAAGGGAAGCAGCTCGAAAAGCCAGGGATTTAGCAAGACGAAAATCTGCTTTGGAATCCACCAACCTTCCTGGAAAGCTCGCGGATTGCCAGGAAGAAGATCCAAGCCTGTGTGAGATTTTCATCGTGGAAGGGGATTCAGCAGGTGGTTCCGCCAAGCAAGGAAGGGATTCGAAGTTCCAAGCGATACTTCCCCTTAGGGGTAAAATTATCAACGTGGAAAAGGCAAGGATAAATAAAATCTTGAAAAATAACGAAATTACAGCCATCATCAAGGCACTTGGATGTGGGTACCATTTTGGAGAAAATGGCGCGTCTATCCATTGTACCGTGAACAATAACCAAGATGACACTGGAAACATCAATATTAAGAAGTTGAGATATCACAAGATCATCATCATGTGTGATGCCGATATCGATGGTGCACACATTGCCACGCTACTGCTGACATTCTTCTTCAGGTACATGCATGAGCTCATAGAGGAGGGATACGTGTATCTTGCCGTTCCACCATTGTACAAGGTATCTTACAGGAAATCAAGTGAATACATCTATTCTGACAAGGGATTGAAAGAATACATGCAAAGGATGGCAGAGAAGGGGGTCGCTGCCAAGAACATAAAGATCCAGAGATACAAGGGACTTGGCGAAATGAACCCGGATCAGTTGTGGGAGACCACGATGGATCCACAAAAGCGCAAGATCAAGCGGATATCCATCAAGGAAGGTCATGAGGCAGATCGTATTTTTTCCATTCTCATGGGTGAAGAAGTCCAACCCCGCAAGCAATGGATTATAGAGAATGCCAAGGAAGTTGGGTACCTCGATATATGAACCATCCAAGTAATCATCATTGATTAAATACAAGGCTACTGAGAATGGCAGAAGGGACTGCAAGTAATCCGGACGACGATACAGTTATAGAAGCCTATATCAAGGACGAAATAAGCAAGAATTATCTTTCCTATGCAATGAGCGTGATTGTTGGAAGGGCAATACCTGATATAAGGGACGGCCTCAAACCCGTCCACCGGCGCATCCTGTATTCTATGCACGAGCAAGGGGTCCATCATTCCAAACCACATAGAAAATGTGCTAGGATTGTCGGTGACGTGATAGGTAAATATCATCCACATGGTGATCAAGCCGTCTACAATGCTTTGGTCCGGATGGCGCAGGAATTCTCCCTGTTATGTCCTTTGGTGGATGGACAGGGTAATTTTGGATCGATAGATGGTGACAGCCCCGCAGCATATCGATATACCGAGGCAAGGCTTTCAAAAATTGCCGATGAGATTTTAACGGATCTAGAAAAGGACACCGTGCCTTTTGATCCCAATTATGATGAAACGGAACAAGAGCCACGTTATCTTCCTGCCCGCATCCCCAATCTCTTGGTGAATGGTTCCAGCGGTATTGCGGTGGGCATGAGCACGTCGATCCCCCCCTATAACTTGGGAGAGCTCTTGGATGCCGTTATAGAATTACTTGAGGGGGATCTCACGTTAACGGAGCTCTTGAGGATCCTGCCTGGACCAGATTTCCCAACGGGTGGATTGATAATGGGCCAGAAAGGAATTTTTGATGCTTATCGGACTGGCAGGGGAAAGGTCATCATCCGTGCAAAAACTCACGAGGAGGAAATTGGGAAGAACAAGAGAAGGGCTATCGTGGTTACTGAAATCCCATACATGGTCAATAAAGCGCAGGAAATAGAGAAAATTGCAAAGAAAATCAATGATGGCATCATCAAGGGCATTACTGACATTCGTGATGAGAGCAACAGGGATGGGATACGCATTGTATTCTTCTTGAACCGGCGTGCGAATTACAAGGTAACCTTGAATAAGCTCTTCAAGAGTTCCCGTCTCCAGACGTCATTCCACGTGATTAACTTGGTTCTCGATAATAACGTTCCGAGGGTCATGAACATGAAAGCAATGCTCCAGAACTTCATTGATCATCGGGAGGATATCATTACTCGCAGGAGCCAGCATGATCTGGAGAATGCCAAGGCAAGGCTTCACCTGATAGAAGGCTTGTTAGTAGCATTGGATAATATCGATGAAATCATTGCTATCATAAGGAAGAGTCCTGACACGGCGACTGCCGAGGATTCATTGATTCAAAAGTTTAAGTTTTCTGAAAAACAGGCAGGACACATTCTTAACATGAGACTCCGACGCCTGACGGCGTTGGAGCTCCAGAAACTCCAAGAAGAGAAAGCAGAGCTCTTGATTTTGATAGAGGAATTGAATCATATACTTGGTTCCAAGAAAGAACGCTTGAAGATCATAAGGGAAGAATGCTTGGAGATCAAGGAGAACTACAAGTCTCTAATAACCAGGAAATCAGAGATCGTTCCCATGGCACAGGAAGACATCAAGATCACGGAGGAAGATCTCATCAAGGAGGAGGACGTGGTCGTGATAATGACCAATGAGGGATATATCAAGCGCATCACCCTTTCATTGTACGAGACCCAGAAAAGGGGCGGGAAGGGCAAGCGCGTGATGAGTATTAAGGAAGATGACATGATCAAGGATATTTTCATAGCATCTACTCATAATTACCTCCTCGTGTTAACCACTTCTGGCCGACTTTTCTGGTTAAAGGTTTACGAGATTCCTTCAGGTTCTAGGAATGCGAAGGGAAAGCCAATTGAATCTTTGATTGCTCTTTCAGGCGAAGAAGATATTAGCACCATCGTGCAGGTTGATAGCTTCACCGAGGATGAGTTCCTCATCATGGCCACGAAAAATGGTCTCGTGAAAAAGACGGTCTTGAGCAAGTTCAGCAACATTCGTGAGCCTGGTATCCGTGCCATTACATTGCGCGAGGATGATGAGGTCGTTGCTGCGAAAATCAGTACGGGAGAAAATGAAATTGTTCTAGCAACGCGAAATGGCATGGCATGCCGGTTCATGGAATCTGATATCAGGCCAACCGGTCGCAATTCCATAGGTGTTCGCGGTATTAACCTGAAGGATGATGATGAAGTAATCGGGATGCTCACCGTCGAGGATGATGACGCCAAGACTTTATTCACCATAACGAAAAAGGGCTACGGGAAACGAACCAAGTTCCAAGATTACCGCAAGATCAAGCGGGGTGGTGTTGGTGTCAGGAACTTGAATACCAAGCTCAGGGAAGACAAGGTAATATACGTGAAGTCCATTAATGAGGATGATGAGCTCCTTCTCGTGAGCAAGAAAGGAAACATGGTGCGGATTGAGGCATCATCCGTCAATCTGCTTGGTAGGAGCGCCGCTGGTCACATCGTCATGAGATTCAGGGAAGATGATGATGAAGTGGTGGGTGTAGGATTGGTAGATTAAGGCAACACATGAAAATTCTGGAATGATAGCCACGTGAGGGTACCCCCGTGATTGATAATCCGCTTGACATCAAGAATATCCACAGGCCATTGTTTGATGAATTTCCCGGGCTCAAAAATATACCTTGGATTCCACTAATGGACGGGATACCCACGCCCGTTCAGGAGCTTGAAAATTTTTCATCGAGATATCACGGGTACAGGATTTGGATCAAGCGAGATGACCTGACATCATCCATTTACGGCGGGAATAAACCCCGGAAGTACGAGTTTCTCTTGGCAGAAGCATTGAAGCAGGGAAAGAAGAAAATCGTGACAGCCGGTGGTATTGGGACGAATCATGGCTTGGCAGCGGCTCTTTTTGCTAATGCCTTGGGACTTTCTAGCAAGATATACATGTTTGATCAACCACTTACCTGGTCTGTGCAACGGAAATTACTCATGTATCCTGTTCTCGGGTCAGAAATCAAGTTGGTGCGAAATTATGCTGGATTGGTATTCAGGGGCCTCGGAGAGCTCTTGTTTCACCCCAAATCATTCATCATGCTTCCAGGTGGTTCTCCATTGTTCGGTTTAGGTAGCGCGGCTGGCTCGCTCGGGTTCGTGAACGCGGTATTCGAACTGAAGCAGCAAGTTGATAGGAAGGAAATGCCGTGCCCGGAATACATCGCCATTGCATGTGGATCCACCGGTTCAGCATCTGGATTAATCCTTGGCTGCTCCCTGACAGGATTGGATACCAAAGTCCTCCCCGTCATGGTTTCTGAAAGCATCGTTTCCAATCCCAAGGTTATCGTGAAGAATTGCAAGAAGATATTGAACCTCATGCAAAAACATGATTCCACGGTGCCCGATACCGTGATAGAACCAGGGGAGGACTTCATCTTTCTTGATGGCTTCCTAGGTTCAACCTATGGGGCAGTTACCGAGGAATCACAAGTTGCGGTGGATACCGTGAGTGAGTTGGAGGGGGGATGCGGGTTCCATCTCGATACAACATATACCGGAAAGGCATGTGCTGCAATGATGGATTTCATGGAAAACAATGAATCCGTGCACGGGGGTGCACGTGCCACGAACATGCTCCTGTGGAATACATATAATTCACGTGATCTGGGTTCATTTTTAAAAGATTCAGAAATGAACCCAACACGGCTTCCGAAACAGTTCCAAAAATATTTCAAGGAAGAGTTAACTTGCTGGGGGCTTAAGAAATGCCCGAGTTCCACTCGTCAGGAATGCCCTGCTTTCTTGAGCGTGGAAGATCGATGTTGGCTCGTTAAGGCAGGAGCCTCGGGGAATCCTGCATCATGCAAGTCGTGTCCCGTGCGAAATGAAATTGAACGGAAGCATTACAATAGCTGATGGCAATCACAATTTATTCGGTGAAATACGAAAAATAATTATCCTTGAAGAGTTTATACATCTGGAGAATTATCTCTTTCCTCTTATATTTTTCTTGAATTCCGTCGACATTATTTCCATACATGTTGATAAATAACTTTTTCAAAACAACGGCATCATCATGGTTATATTGCTTACGAGCCTCATCCAAGATGATTCGCGAGAGCCGTTCAAGCTTGCCACATTGCTCGGGATCATACAATAAGTTAAGCCCTTCAATGAAAAAGGTGTCAAATATCTCGCGTATTAATGAAATCGTCTCGCTGAATTCATTAGTTTCGTAATAATTCTTCCTTTCAATGAACGTGCCGAAGAATTTTTTATCGATGGCTTTACCCAGGATGAGCAGGTTATCCTCAAGGATGGATGATGGCGCTGTTCTGGATATGATTACCGCCTGCGCGTGATGGGAGGTATTGGATAGGATGGAATAGTCCCCATATTGAATGCGGTTGAATTCATGCCCACTAAATCCCATTTCGGTTCCAAGGGATCGAAGGGCGTGCAAGACTCCTGAAATGAACTCAGGATTTTTCAAGATCACCCTGTCACCGCTTTCGATGATGTATGAATAGAGCAAGATGCCAGATTCTTTTGATATAATAATGATGGCACGTAATCCCATTAAATCATCAAATTTCCTGGCAATATAATCCATGGTTTCCCTTCGAGATCCTTTCTCACCGTGCTTTCGCGGGAAAAACACATACTTGATAATGGCCATGATCACTGCGATAAGCAAGATCAGTGCAAGAAGGATCAATACAAGCTCATTCATAGATCTACCCACGATAAGATTACGTGCTAATCTAACATCCTAATCAAGCTATATCTATTTTTGTAGAGTGATGTCAAGAATGCAAGAAGGGCGTCACTTAACCCGTTTTCCACCAGAGAACCACGTCCTTTGGTTTAGTTAGTCGGGGCCTGGTCGCTCAAGAGTATTCTAAGAAAGCGCGGGAAAGAATCGATCGAGGGGGATCGGGAACGGAAATCTTAAGCTGGTTTCAAGTCCAATGGTTCCTGATGAAGTTAAAGAGTTCCTCGAAATCCAGCGGCTTGAAAAATATTTCATCAAAGCAATCGCTAGTGTCTGTGAAGGCCGTCATCAAAGCAACCCGTGTTTCAGGGAAACGTTCTTGAATCAACTTGCATAATTCAGCACCATTCATTACGGGCATTTTCATGTCGGTTATCACCAAATTGGGTCGGTCTGCTTCGTCGATCTTGTTGATGCTTTCGATAGCCTCGAGTCCATTTTTTGCAACACCCAGTTGTAAATCTGGAAATTTTAACAATAATATATCTTCGAGGAGCTTGAGGATATCTGAATCGTCATCAACGATTAATACTCTCATTTTCTAACCTCTCACGTGTTAATAGATGTTTTTACTTGCTTTCATCAAGTCTAATCTTCAGGTATTGTTTCTATCCAAGTACACACCTGCCCGATGATGGATAGTTCCTTGTATCTATTATTACTACCCGTAGTTATAAAGGTTAAATTGTTTCGGTGATCCACCTTCTGCTTTCCGTGATAATTCCTCCCGCCATCATTACAGGTTATGGTTTTAATGGTAGAATTTACCAAGGTAACATCCTCAATCAGTGATTTAAGTATTTCTTCTCGCCCTTCAAGATTCAATCGGGTTAGAACTAAAATGATTTGTGCTTTCATGTTTGGTTTTAGCTTCCTCAAGAAATCCAAAGTTGCTTGACCATTTCCCCTTGAAAACACTATATATGCCGTTACTGGTTCATATACATTACCTTTCTTGCCAAGATCGCTGAAAGAAGACACGTGAACGTTGTATCCTGCCGCTTCCAATCCTTGCTTGAGCCACCCAATTTGTTGATATAGAAAACAAGAGTCCCGGGTAACCAATTTCACTCGTGGCTCTTGATTATTCATGATATCATGGCCTGCACCGTTTCCTGCAGTCGCTTCAATTCCCCACCGGAAGAGTCGCTTGATGAGAAGGACGATTAACAAGCATGAAGTGAGAATCCCGATAATGACCATATCTAGTTCAAATAAGGTAATATTCAACAAGGTTTTTCACCATCTCCTGAAGAACCCGATCATGAACCCCAATAGCATGGCTTCCTGTTTCACGAGCATGTGATTTCCCTTTTCGAAGATGTGGTAATTGCTAGGCTTAAGATGGCTTGCTTCTACATTTTCCTGGAAGTTTTTCATGGAAATAAATCGATCCTTTTTTGAATGGCACAAGAAAAGTTTCCTTGAAACGAATTCCCTAAATTCACCATCTGATGCGAAGCGATCCTGCAATTCATGGAAATGATGGAAGGGAGAAATTAATGCATTTCTTTGCTTGCCTGGCATCATGAGCTGCCCCTTGAATAGGTAACGAAAGAATGCTAGGGGATTCACATAGATTTTCCATAAAACCCGTTTTCTCAGGTCAGACCAAGTTGACCACGCAAACACCTTACTCACTCTTTCATCCCCCAAGCAAGCATTAATGGCAACCATGCCTCCCAAGCTCCACCCGCAGGCAAATAAACGCTGTTGCTGGGAAACGGGATGTTCAACCCAATAATGCATGATCTCCTTCATGTCTTGGATATGCCCAAGAAAGTCTGTTATCCTCCCATCATTCTTTCCGACACCCCTGTAATCCCATGTGAAAACAACATATCCTGCTAGTGTGATTGCTCTCGCGAAATGACTAATTTTTTCTTGATTGTCATTGAATCCATAGCAGATTATGACCATGTCCGTTGTATTACTTGACGATTCATCTCGTTTCCATATCTTCCCATGAAGTTGCCGGCCATCCTCCATGGGGATAATCCGTTCATGGATTTCCATTTCCTTGATTTCAACATCCTTCCATCTATTCAGGTACCGGGAGCTAACTGCTTGGGCGATTAGAAATCCTAGATATGTAAACAAGAAGCTTTGGAAACCAAGTCCAACGGCCAAGAAGAATGCACCTGGTGCCAAGGACTCTATCTCTTCAGGTGAAACGTCCCAAAGGACGAAATTTGCAATGATGATGCCAATACCAACACAAGAACTCGCCACCCGCACGAAAAGGTATATCTGGACCTTTTTTCCCATTATCTCGATCTAATCTAACCAAGTATAAAACTTTACTCACGCCACCAATAGAGTATCTATGAAAAATGGAAATTCAGGAGAGAAAATCTTTTAATCTCCTTGAGCTCTATATTAATTAATCCCGTTTGGGGCAATGAACTGGTAAAAAAAGAGCCAGAATTCCTTTGTTTCCAAACAAGACGGGATTTGATTTGATGCATGCAATTAAAGAAAGGGATGATACCTGATGAGTGGCCAGTATGATTATATTTGGAAGTTGGTTGTCGGAGGACAAGGAGGAGTTGGTAAAACAACCATACTGCACAGGTACATTCATAACGAGTTTATCGAAGATACAAAAATGACCATCGGGTGTCAGTTCCATACTGAAGCCTTGGAACGTCAAGGTCGAAAGATTAGCTTGGTCATGTGGGATCTAGGTGGCCAAGACAGGTTCAGGTTCATCCAAGGGGAGTATGTCAAGGGTGCCTCAGCCGCATTTGTGCTTTTTGACATGTCCAGGTACATGACCTTGGAAGCCAGTAGGGAATGGATCGCCATGATCAGGGAAAATTCCACCCCTAACCTTCCAATCGTCTTGGTTGGAACCAAGCTCGATCTTATTAGCCAAGCGGAGCAGGATACCATCAACCAGAGTGCCCAGGCTCTCGTGAACGAGCTCGGCCTTACCGCTTATTCTGCAACCTCCTCGAAGCTTGGTATCAACGTGTATGAGACGATTCATTACATGGTAGACCTGCTCTTATGGCATTCCTACCAAGCGGAATATGGCACCAGCATTCAGCAGGCATGAGTTTTGTCCATATTTTTCATCAATCACGTGGTATCAACTCAAGATTTCATTCATGATGGATACAAGGTGGTCAATTTCATCTCGCTCGATGATCAAGGGTGGGGCGATGCGTATCGTTGTACCGTGCGTATCCTTGCAGAGAATGCCACGGTTCAGTAACATCTCGCAATAAGGTCTTGCATCCTCCACGAGTTCGATACCGACAAGCAATCCCCGCCCGCGGATTTCCTTGATCACCCTAGATTGTATCTTACCCAATTCCTTCATAAGATACTTCCCGAGTTCCAACGCGCGATTGGGCAGGTTTTCCTCCACGATTACATCTAGAGCCGCAATTGCCACGGCACATGCCAGTGGATTTCCGCCGAAGGTGCTTCCATGGGTACCAGGAGCAAACACATCCATGATATCCCTGCGGGCAAGCATTGCAGATACCGGGTACATCCCACCTGAAAGAGCTTTACCCAAGATAAGTATATCTGGTTTTATTTCCTCCCAATCGTGGGCAAACATCTTCCCCGTTCTTCCCAATCCCGTTTGTATCTCGTCAAGGATCATCAAGATCCCCCGTTCATTGCAAAATTCCCTCACGCGCGCAAGGTACCCATCAGGGGGTAACAAGATGCCTCCCTCGCCTTGAATGGGTTCCAAGAGGATCCCGATGGTCGAATCATCAATTGCCTCTTCAAATGCGATGGCATCACCAAAAGGCACCAATTTAAAACCAGGGGTGTAAGGGCCGAAGCCGTCCCTGTACAGTGGTTCACTGGAAAAACTCACGATGCTGATAGTTCTACCGTGGAAGTTATTTTTGCAGGCGATGATATTTCCCCCATTACTATCAATATTCATGAATTCATGTGCGTATTTCCTAGCAGCTTTCAATGCGGTTTCAACGGCCTCGGTACCAGTATTCATGGGTAGGCAAGCATCGAGACCAGCCAGGTTGCATATTTTCTGGTAAAACCGGGGGAGCATGTCATTTTTAAAGGCCCGAGAAGTCAAGTGCAGCTTCTTGGCTTGATCGACCAACGCAGCCAAGATCCTCGGATGGCAATGTCCTTGGTTTAATGAAGAATACGCTGAAAGGCAATCCATGTATCTCTTGCCATTGATGTCTTCAACCCAGATCCCTTCTCCCTTGGTCACCATGACGTCTAGAGGTTTGTAATTGCGTGCACCATAATCACGCACCTTTGCCTCGAGCTGTGTAACATCCATGTAGGAAGAAAAGAAATCGATAGAAAAAAAAGTAAGGTCTCGAAACTAGCTAAACACCAAGTAATTTATCTTGACTAACTTTCGCTCCGACCACATGCTAAGTCCCGTGTTAACGATAGCAGCTATCGTAAAAACGAATGATGAAATCAAGGCAGACCGTAATCGCCTGCTTGCCGACAAGTTCAAGTTAAGCATCACCAAGATTTCTCCCAGGATACACAAGCTTGCGGAACAAATCAACAAAAGTTTCTCTAGTAGTTTCTTTTTCTTTTTCAAGGACCACATGTACTTATCAACAAGAAAATACAGGAACCCACCACCAAGCACGAGAAACGGGTAAATGATATTAACCGTCACTGGCGGTAGAAACGTTAAGAGAACGATACCTCCAATGGTATCAATGCCAAGGAACATCATGCACAGGGCGGCTATGCCAATCTTGGGAATATCAATCTTGGACTTTTTCAAATCCCACACGTACTTTCCCATCCAAAAGTGAATGCCGCCTGCCACGAACAATAATGACGCGTAAATAACGAGATTCCCAGCCTGTATCACGTTATCAAGAAGGGAAATTGCACTTGATACCATCAAGCCTGCGATGAAGATGCCAGCCCCATTGGTGGCTGTTCTAATTTTCATTTCCTTTGGGAATACTATTTTCATGATCATCACGCCTACATTAAAACTACTTTCCATGTAAAGAATCATGAAATAAAAAGAATTACGCCCGATCTCCTCGAATCGGTAAGTTTTCATTCCCATGCCTTTGTTGCTGGGCCTGAACCGAGGATACGTAATCTCCCCTGGTATTTTTCTAATACCGTGACCACCGCCCAATTTTCATCACGATCCATCCAAAATGCCTTCTTGGCGGAGAATGTCACGTTTGCCTTTTCCCCGGGTTTCATGATACCCTCCTCGCTGGTGGATTTGATGGAGATTGGCGTAACTGGATGCACTTGGTGGTCGATTGCCACGTGGTATTCTTGCTTATCAGCGATATTCATGGTTTTCTTGGCGAATCGGTTCAGCGTGAAAGAAATTTGCACTTTCAACGCCTTGACTAACGTGTCCTTGGTAACGAGCATGTTATCCCGGCTTAATTCGTCCGCCTTGATACCCTTGATGGCAAGCCCCACGCGATCACCAGCGAATGCTGCCTTGCAATCCACATCGTGTTTTTGAATGCTCTTGATGATAACATTCCTTGTTTTATTCACGGGATCGGTGAGTTCTAACATGGTTCCTGCTTGGAATGAACCTCGTTTCACGATACCAAGTGCAACGGTTCCGATCCCCTTGACCGGAAATGATGCATCTATCAAGACCTTCACTGGTCCTTGATTGTCGTGGTCTTGGATTCCATTCTTCATGATTTCACTCTTGAGCTTTTCCATATCTTTTTTCATATCCCGGATAACCATGATATCTCCTGTTTTTTCCTGCATGGAGATGCTCGAGAGCATTTCGTTCATCCTTTTAACAATATCATCAACCATGTATTCATTCATTGGCGTGATACCCGCGATGGCGATGATGCGCTTGGTTCCAATGAAACTCGCAAGGGAGATCATCATTTCACCGAGTAATGCATCCATGTTCTCGTCTGGTTTAATGATGAGTACGTGGGTGCGGCTAATGGTAAGCGCTTGAAGTAACGATTTCAACTTGTCAGGATATCCAACCGGGATGGCGATAAGGTAGACATCATCGTCATCAAGACGGCTGTAAAATACAATATCCGTTTCCTGTCCTTTTTTTCCAAAGAACTCGCCAATTTTCCTGGCAAGTTCACCGTGATGCCTGGAAATGATGGTAAGACTGTGATGATTCGTTTTATTTTCACATCCGCGTGTTCTTATTTTTTTATTAACGGATTTCAATCCCTTAAATCGAATTTCCTAGAAGCGGAGCCACCATTCGTGCAGGAATACCTGATATCATGCAAAAAGTGCGAGAAGAGACCTAACCAAGATTCATGAAGGGCATACCAATTTTCTATCATGTATGGTCACTTAACATAGATTGTAAAGGAAAGGAAAAAATAAGACCGGTTCAGGCAAATTGCGGGAGCCATTGCTTTTCTGCATCGAGTAATTCGTCTGCAAGAGCCCGGGATTCCCTCGGTTCCAAGACTTGGGAGATATGGGGGTCAAGCATCATGGCATATCGCAAGTATTCAGGTTCCCTCGTCTTGCACGCCAAGACAACAAGTTCCTGCACCCTGATATTTGATTGGCAGAGTGCCGCGCATTGTGGGGGAAGCGCTCCATGATACGTGGGGACTACAGGTCTATCATGTCCCCATCCTGGCCGCATGGCCATGCACGGCACCTCGACGCAGCATCCCTGGGGAAGGTTGGTGATCAACCCGTCATTTCGAACATTGCCATGAAAATAGAAGGTCTTTGGTAATATATTCGCGCCCAAGTCCGTCTCGCAAGCTTCGATGATCCAACTCGCGTATTCATTACTCGCTTGGTTCGGGATCAGGAATGTCTTATCATTGTTCATGCGTTCTTCAAATTTCTCCTTATCGGTACTTGGCGACCATTTCCTTGCACCATCAAGTTTCCTGTTATCCAATCCAACCCGTGTATCGTGGAAGTACCGTTTCCTCAGGTCTTCCCTTACACGCACTGGAAATGGCAAGTATTCACTCAAATGACCGCTGGACTCGGTACAAAAGTAGCCGAATTGATACATGATCTCCCTTCTTAGCGTTTCCGAGAGTTTACCTGAAGATGGTGGTGGTTCTTCCTCTAAATTTTCCCTGATAACTGGATACGCGTTCCTCCATTCCCCCGTTTCAAAATCTTTCATGCGCAGATCAGTGTACCATGCCATGTGGTTGATACCCACGCACGTGTATGCAAACTCGTCGGGGGTAGCTCCGCACCATGCCCTGAGAAGTATTGCAGTGAACCACGTTCCATGGCACAATCCGACACAATGCAGGTCATAACCCTCGTCCTCGATGTGATCGGCCATTGCCCAGGTGTTCATTGCCATCGGGTTTGAATAATTCAACAATAACGCACCTGTTTTGCTCACATCTGCCATGTCATCAAGAATGCTCTTGAGGACGGGAATGGTACGCGCTCCCCGCATGATACCTCCTGCGGACATCGTATCATTGACATTCGCCGCGAGAGTACGACCAACTTTTTCACCATACTTTAACGGAAGTTCTGCATCAAGCACGATGGCTTTTGAGCCACCAGGATGGATCATGGTGATGCAATAACCAGCTTCCTTTAGCGCGTTCCGCCTGTCTGTTGTTTTCGTGAAGGTCAAGGGCAGGTCAGGATTGCGTTTTTTCATCTCCGTGGCGATATCATGCATGTACCCCAATCGTTTCTCATCGATATCCATTAGGGCAATTTCAGTTCCTTCCAATGGAGATTCCGGTGCCATCGCGTGTGCCGCGATATCCTTGATCATGCGAAGACCGAATGCATTTGATCCCGCTCCGATTATTGTAATTTTAGTCATGTAATTTTCATCTCGATAAGTCCATGCAATTGATTCTTCTAATCTCACCTTCTTAAAAAAAAGTAGCTTGGAAAGGCCCAAGCGTGCTTTGGTAGCATGACTTTTCTTTCACCGTGGTAAAAATCATATCATGAATTATCTGGTAAAACAGGTTAATCCTTTCAATGACGAGGAAATTCTTCAGGAAACAAAAGAATTATACCTGTCCTCTTTCTCCATCGAATTATTGGAGACGTGGGATGATTTATTGCGTCTTTTGAAAAAATACCATCCCTATTCCTCCGATAAACCCGATTTACACAAGAAAATGGGAATGTTGTGTGCCTTAAAGGATGGACATGACAATAATACCATAACCGGGTTCCTGATTTTCACCGTGGATACATCAAATAATTGGATATTCCTTGATTATCTCGCTGTAAAGCCTGAAATGATGGGCATGGGAATAGGAACCTTCTTAATCAAACAGGCATATCCGTTCGCCTACAAGTGGTCAGGATTAAAAGGAGCAACCTTCGAGTTCAAGGCATTGTTGGGAGAAATTGAGCCCATTAATCCCCATGTCCCTTATGAAGCTAGTATCATTAATCGAAGAAGGAGAAAATTCTTCCACAGGTTAGGATTTAAAAAACTTGATGTCAAGTATTTTCAACCTGATATTGGTATCAAGGATTCCCCCGTTCAACTTGATCTCATCATTAAACCTATAACCTGGCTACCGCCATACACTCCTGGGGAGATAAGAAGATTTATCAAGGAGATTTACAAGGTGATTTACGAGCTTGACGAAGCTGGCGTGAATGCATTGCTCCCGGCTATGAATGGAATTGACAACAACCGTGAAATACATGTCTTACCGCTTCACTCACCCGAGTCACCATAATGATATTTTCCGTCGCTTCAAGAAATAATACAACTGGGATGTCATTGTGAACAAGATCACGAAAGCAACTAGTACAATTAGTTTCAATTCATCATTCCATGAGAATACAGGAGCAATATAATCTATCGCAGCAGTAATTGCAATAATTGAGAGTATCGAGTTGAGAAATTCCAAGAGCTTGTTCCTAAATTCTTCCTTCAAGGCATCAAAATTCTCCACGATACCTCGCGTCATTTCAAGCAGGTTCCGGTGCGTGTCAATAACATATCCATGAGTTGTTTGAATATCCTTCATGATGTCAAATGCTTCCATCCTTTGGAGAATTTTATCCAGCATTTCGGAATGATCTTGATATTTAGTGAGGTTGATTGAATTGAGGGTCTCAGACGCAAGCAAGGTTATATTGGAAAATTCATTTATATCAATGGATTTTTGAGTCATTTCCTTTAGGATATTGTCAAGTTCTTGTTTCCGTTCCCTTTGAATCTCTTCAACCACGCGATCGGAAAATACCTTTAAATTCTCCTTTTCAAAGGTCATGATGCTCTTCAACTCGAACAAAATTGTGGAGATATTAAAGGCATATTCTATCGTTTTGCGTATTTCATTAATGATGTAGGTGGGAACCCCTGGAAAATAAAGAATAGCGTGGTTTTTGGTAGTGATAAACGTGTTTTCTGGGTAAGCTTTCATGTATGCCAAGTTAACTGCTTGTGGTTCCTTGTAATTTATCCAATCATATGCAGTGGGTGTACTTTCGCGTGGGGGCATGATTAATCCTTTCATGTAAGGGTGATGCTGGAGTGTTTCAAAATCAGTCACTTTAATGTATGCTCCTTCATTGAGTGTCCCATTTCTCGCAAGCTCGCTCACGTTCTCCAATGGAACCAATATGAGCTCATTGATGTCAATGTACGAAAACCAGCACGTAGATTCAGAATATCGCCAATCGCTGAGAGGAAGTGATGAATCCACCACGTGCTTACAAATCATTTCGATTTTATCAAGGAGGGCTTTTGCGAGGTCCAGGAATGAATGATATATTTCACCATCAAGTATGAAATCGAAATTACCAGAATAAGAGCTAGGGATGGTAAAAAAATTTCTCACTTGATTGATTTCCGTGAATCCTATTGGGAATTGCAATCGGAAAAAGCCTGAACCAAAGAAATTGAGGAAGAGATCGAGGTGAGCATTGATTTCTTTAAACGGGTGCCTTATTTTCACCGTGGAAAACCCTATGGTCAAGCATTCCAGAAATTTTTTCCCGTAATTTGATAAGAATATATCAGGCAATATCGTTTTTTCAACGAAGGTAACAGCATCGAGATTTTTCATAATTTCTTCCTTCAATACCATTTCTTTCTTGAATAGAGAATCAGCCCACTTCTGGCCATAGTAAAAAGCCTTGTTGAGGTACAATGTTGCGTCTTTTACCATGAGGTGATTCTCGATTGAAGATTCCAATTCTTGATGTTTTTTCAGGATATAATAATGTGCATCAATCTCGGAATATTCATCAATGTAACCCATATCCTTAAGCTTTTTGGTAATATCCTTCAATTCATGCAACTTGGTGGGTATATCTCTCAGGAATTTGATTGGATCTCGGTCTTTCAATATGAGTGAATCTGCTAGTATCTTGAAACCCATTGCATAATACATGTTTCGCTTGAAGCTTCCCTCTGTAAATACCTTTAATGACTTAAAATGTTGTATTTCTTCGTTGTCCAAGATTTTCTTAGTTGAATGAATTATATTCTTGGCATTTTTTCTAATTCCAATAAAATCGTTTATTAACAAACCTCCATCTAATTCAAGGCAATTTTTTAATTGATTCACGTGCTCCTCAAGCACGGTAAAAATGATTTCGCTAATATCACCACAATCCATGGCTCTCATGCATGATAAATCTTCAATGGATTGTTTTATGTAGGTTAATATTTCGGAATACTCGTAAGATGTATTCCAGACATGGTGTGCTTTCGTGTAGTTACAAAAGTATGAGATGAAATGCCTCAAGAAGGAGTTGGAACACTCTTGTTTCATCCTGAGCCCGGTAAATAATGCGCCCTCAAAATCCTCGTTTTCCATCCTTTCCAAGATGGGCTGCAGGAACTCAAATAGTTCATCAATATTCATCATTCAAACCTTCAAATCGTATATCTCCCGGGAGATTCGATATATCGTAGAATATTTATTGTGAATACTTTGCTTGATTTTTATTTATCCATGCCCGAGAAAACCATCCAGTTCATGGGGTGGACAAACCGGGTAACCCGCTTCAAACATTGGTATATACCCAACATTGAACTTGGATGTCCTAAAGAAGGGTGTAGCGAAATTCATCCCGCAACTAAAGGTGCGTTATTTTCTTTCGCGAAAAATGATAAATAAGCACCGTTCCAAAGATTTCCTGGACGTTCGACATGTCACCATATTTATACCGTGTGGTAATTCATATCGAAACATAATCCTAAACAGTTTCCTTTATTTGCAATTGGAAGCTTGTTTTATCAAGCAAGAAGAAAAGTCGTGATAATGATGGAAGAGATACATGGTAAGGCGGATTTTCTGCAAAAAGTATCATCTGCCAAGGTAGTGGTGATAGATTTTTCAGCAACTTGGTGTGGGCCATGCCAGATGCTTACCCCCATCTTGAAAGACCTTTCGCAGGAATTCAAGGAAAAAGGCTCTCCTGTTGCATTTTTTGGGTGTGACGTGGATGAAAATCGGGAAGTCGCAACGGAATTCAAGATTACCGCCGTCCCGAGCGTGGCAATGTTCAAGAATGGCGAATGGCAATCTGATCTCATTGTTGGTGTCAGGGGAAAGGATACCTACCGGAACGAGATAGAGAACCTGTTGAAGGATTAAAGTTGGTACCTCAATTCTTTTTCTACGGTACATGCCAAGGTGTCCAGTTTTTCATTTTTGCAGTATCGTGCAAGATGGGTCGGGATGAATTGAAAGGAAATTGTCACGGCGCGTGAACATTTGAGGGGATGCTGGATTATTGAACATTCAAGGCAAGAGGATTGGCACGGCTTGCTGCATTAATCTGGTGAAGGATGTAATAATCTCGAGCAAAAGGATAAAAAGTAGCCTGTATTCACGTTCCTGATTACAGTGAATACGGTAGAGGATTTCGTGAAATCTCACGTGTTATCCTGCCAGCAAAGGATTTCACTACTGCGAGATGCCTCCGTTAAGATCTGGAACAAGCTATTCAAAACACCTTTTGAGTTGCAAGAACACTGCAAGGCCTCTTGGGAGGAAATGGCTGGCAAGATCGGTTCAAGGATCAAGCCACTAGTGCCCGTGGATGATTCGGTTCCAGTTGGGAATTTAATTTTCGGTTCGGGAAGTTTCTCGACTGGGAAATTTCAAGCGGGAGAATTCAAGCGAATGGAAGCAACACTGGATGCACCACCGGTCTCGCTGCTTGGGATCGTCACCAATAAGTCAATCGAACACGGTTGCAACGCGGCAAGGGTCGCCTCGGATTTTTTATATCCCTTGGTCGAATTAGACTTTAAAAATTGGTACCAAGAACATGTCGATGCAAGTGAAACCCATCCAACAAGAGCAACAAGATATTGGTTCCGGAAAAACGATCCTGCCAAGCCGGATGGGGAAGACCTTGCAAGACGATTCAAGATCCGCCAAGAGCATTTTCATGGTGATCTGGGTGATTTAATAGATGATACCATTGGATTAGATGCCAGCAGTGTTTCTGCCAGGGGATATAATTTTCAATTCTGCAGCTCGATTTTCAAACACCAATCTATTCTTCCGCACATCAATGACACGCATCCTGCCGATCTATCCTTCGTGGACGGTAGGACCGGTGAAAAACTTTATCCCGGCTGGCAACAGGGGGCCATTGAATTAATGCTGCAAGATGGCCACGATCGCTTCAGGGGGAGCTTGATAGAGGTAGATTTCATGGATTCCGTGGATCAAATCCATGATTTGGACGAGGGAGCCCTTCTTGCGTTGGGTGAAGGAGTAAGTATTAAGGATTCACACGAAAAATTACCTGCCAAAGCCATACAAGATGCCATGAAACTTGTGGATGATTTTACCTTTTGCATGCTTGAACCAACGGGTTTAATTCTTGCGTGGGGGATAACTGAAGATCCAGTAGACGTCACGTTCAAAACGCTAGATGGAACGTCCATGATCATCAATCAGCGGGGAATAATCGTTGGTGATACCATGAAAAGCGGAAAGGAAGCTTGGGGCACTAACTTGGTGCGGGATCTTGATGAGCTCGTTCGATTCCTTGAATCATGAACCGATAGTTCTTTTGAACTACCACGCCCTAAACTAAACTAAAGGACGTGGCTTTCTGGCGGAAAACGGGTAAATGACTCAAGAGCCTTGAGTTCATCCGTGGTCCATTTCCGTGCCAGCTTGAATTGCGGGTGAAACTTGATTCTTGTAATCATTCCATCCAAGCTCTCACCGACTAAAATCGTCTTTTCATGCTCATGATCCCCAAGACCCAGTTCCCCTGCCCTTTGGATGTATTTGAAACTCTCCAGGGGCATCCCAATCATCCTTGCACAAGCGGCATCGACGGCGATGGTATCCGTTCCAGCAATCGTGATCCCCGAGAGGGCTTGGCATGCAGTTCCCCGCCGTGGCCCTGCACCCTCCATGATGGTCGAACCATCGATGACCGTGAGATCTGGTGGATGGCAGGCGTGCATGCGCACTAAATTTACCGCGAGAGCAACCTTGCTTGCACCAGTGTTTATCTCCCTCGACAAGAAATGGGGTTTCTTCCTTGAAAACCCATGCATGTATCCTTTCACGTCTCCTCTCGCCAGTATTTCTTGGCTTACCTTGTTCCTTGCTGAAACAAGCCCCCCCATCATGTTTTTCAATCCAAGCGTCACGCCAAGGACATCATGCGTCTTGAATTTCGCAGCGGAGACTGTGAAAGATTCAATGCAAGTCTTCGCGATTCCAAGCTCGATGCCACGTGGCGCCTCGTGGTTGATGATATCAAACCATTTCCCTGGTTGATCTTCATGCAAGTCGATCAACGCCCATTGATCCTCATGTTCCTTGAACCCGTGTCTTTCAAGTGCAAGTATTGTGGAGGGGTTTTTGTCTGAAGCGTAGGTCGTGCCCTCACCCACGACCACGGTATAATCACCCAAGTCGTAAAAGAAATCAGCAATGGCTTTGCAATGTTCGACGGTTGTATTGCAGATGTGGTTGAGGTCTGTAGAGAGCAGGTTGGGCTTGATCAGGACCTGGCCCCGTGAAGCATTCTTGAATTTCTCTTGAAGTGCAACCTTTATTGGATTTCTAATCAAATCCAGTGCATTGCGGACCGATTCGCTGGTATCGGCGTGTTTCGTGATAGCAACTCTATTTTTCGCCACTCTTCAAACCCTTCTGGGACATTTCAAAGAAATGATTCAATCTCTCTCTTGATCTTCATCACCCGGAGATTAGCCCTGATGAGGAATTGGGTCCGGCCGTGCTTCCTAAACCAACGCCCGAACCGTTTCTTGAGGGGAACCTTGAATCTTCCAATGGCATGTTTATCAGCCAAGCAAACGATCTTTTCCTCCAAGGTCTTTGGAATCAAGGATTCATTAACTGTATTTCCTATTTTCTCGGGAAATTCTTTCTTGATCTCGTCCAACGTGAAGCCCCCTAAGACATGCGTCATGGTGCACCGGACGACACGTTCATCTACACCCATGTCCCTGAGCATTAATCCACCGATGTAACCATGTTCTATTCCATGTGTCTTGGTCCTACCGATATCGTGCAGTAATGCTGCTGCATTGATAACATCTAGGTTAATGCTCGGAAGTTCCCGCGCATCTTTCAACTCATCCACGATCTTCATGGCGATGTCCCGAACGACCTTGGAATGAGCAACAATGTTCTCCCGGAGATGAAGGTCGGTCAGGATCTGAAGCGCTTGGTCCGATGTTGGGATTGTTCCAGAAAATTCAAGTTTTTCTCGTGATGCCAAATCATCCATTGGTAATGATGAGGTACTAGTGGACAAATAAATAGGCACCTATCAGGTTTCATGTCCATGGTGAACCGAGATCTTCATATCCAACCAAAACCTTCTCACCGTGGTCTTCATGAGGGAGTCGTTTATAGCCCCGGAATGTTGTTCGTGCTTGATTGAAACTGCATTCAAGTTTCTCAAGACAGGCACGCGTGACTACAAGCATGTTCTTCAAGGAATGCGGGAGGCACTCGATCTTCTTGAGAAGGAATTTTCCGAGGATAATTATACATTCCTTGTTGGGAACAAGCTCGCACGCCACGTTCATCAATTTCTCAAGGAGGAGAACCCAGATATTTTCAGGGATATCAAGGATAAGAGCAATGAGGTTTGCCTTTCCATCTTCCCTGATCTAACAAGGAAATACGAAGAGATACAGGATGAATGGAAAAAATTCCAATATTGCATCGCTGCTGGTGTTGCAGGAAACGTTATCGACGTTGGCACTGCAGGCCATGATTTCTCCCTGGAACCGGAAGAGATCTTCAAGATAATCAATCAGGTGCAGCATGATGGGTTTGCGGTGGATGATTCCCGCGTTCTCTTTGAACTGATCAAGAACGAGAAGGTTCATCATTTCCTCGTGATGCTTGATAATGCTGGTGAAATCGTGTTTGACAAGTTACTCTTGAGATTCTTGAAAGAACACGTGAAAGAGGTTACATGCATGGTGCGTGGCGGCCCCATTGCCAACGATGCAACACTTCACGATGCAATTTCTGCCGGGATCGATGAATGGTGCGACGGGTTCTTGGAAACGACCATTCCCTCCTTGGGATACACGATACCTGATAATGATGCAAAAGTGGTGAATGCAGTGAATTCCATGGATGTCGTGATTGGAAAGGGACAGGCGAATAATGAAACACTCTCAACGTATGCCGACGAAATCGATGTGGAACATGTATTTGTTTTGTGCAAGGTGAAATGCACCACTGTCTCCCGGTGGAAGAAAGTGAAAAAGGGTGACAACCTATTGCAGAAAGTGAAATGAAGGACATCATCGTGGCAAAGGAATTACCATTAGAAAGCTATATCTTGGACCAAGAACCTTGCTAGATTTTTTAGAGATAGTAATGAAAAGATTTAGCAATTTCACCATGTTTAACAATTGTTTTTCAAAATACAAACGTGCTAGTGAATTATGTGGCACTGCCACGCGATAGCAGGAAAAGACACACTGCCTTCTTTCATGAGGGAAAGAGATAAAAAGCAGGCAGGGAATGTGTATCTAGAGTATCGAGTGATGGAGGTATAAACATGGTATCAATTAAAGAAGCACAGGATCTGCTAGAAAACTTGGAGAACCTTAACAAGCTCGCCAAGGATAACCCGGGCATGATTAATGTCGAGGCTCTCTCCCGGGCGATGGATGAAGCAAGCAAGATCGCAAGGCAGCCCGCTTCCGAGTATTCCGAGGAATCAACCGATTTCACATCCTTGAAAAGTGAGAAAAAACCATCAAGGAAAGCCCTCCAAGGCTATTGATCTTTCCCCCAACCTGATGAATGCTCAAGCATGCCATCCTAAAGCATTCTTCATGGGAAACTTCATTTTCATTAGATGCACATGTGAGGTATGGTTCATGGTGATTTCTAAACCAAGGATTTTGTTGTAACTCGGATGATTGAGAGATGCCAGGAAACGTATTCATCAGGTTGCTCCTTGATTACCTTTTCATCTTTTACATGTCCATGTGGATCATCTTTCCCGCGTACCTGGCAAATGCCGTTATGGTCCCCGTTTCTCGGCGGCTTGAAAAAAGGGGCTGGAATCATTCCATGGATGGAGGTAAATTCTTGGGAGAAACCCGTGTACTTGGAGCTGGAAAAACCATTGAGGGTGCCCTCGCGGGAACAACCATAGGTATCCTAGGGGGGATAGTACAATTATTATTGGCTCCAGCGTTTCAATTCATTTCGCTCAAGTGGCATGGATTCTATGGTTCTCTCTTGGTTGCAAACGGTGATATCATGTTCTATATTGCTTGGAATCGTACTTCAATGATTCGCGCGTTAATATTTCCACCCGGTGCTATCCTTGGGGATATGATGGGATCTTTCATCAAACGGCGGATGCATGTTAACAGGGGAGAATCACTTCCCTTGCTGGACCAGCTTGATTTCATCATCGGCGTTATCTTGTTTAGCTTGGTCTCACATGGCATTGGAGCTAGTCTCATTCAAGTGAGTCCATTGTACCTGGTTCCCATCATTATTCTCACGCCGTTGATACATCTTGCAGTAAACCGCGTTGCATTTAAAACTGGGATCAAGGACGTGCCACATTGACCGTCATTGAACTGCCACGCCCTAACTAACAAAAGGGGCGGGTTTTCTTTCGCAAAATGGATAAAAAGTTAGCGTGATAATGGTCATGTAAAAAATGGCGGCAATACTTCAGTATTTTCCCCGGGGCCGCTGTTGGGGTTCGGCTGTTTCCATCAATTCTTCCCTTTTTTCGTCAATTTCCCCGGTGGGAGAACAATATACCACTTCAAAATTATTTTCCGGGTCAAGGTACAGCTTTCCAACCTCACCGTAGCCATAGATGTTATTATCATCCCCCCTGAAGGTGGAATCGATTGACATCATGACAAGTTGCTTTCCATCCTTTGTCTTAACCAGGTGGGGCTGGCATGCAGTCAATCCAAATCCACGTTCATTTGCCAAGAACATTGCTACAGCATAATCGACTTCGTCTGAAATTTCCCCAGCAGTAACGATCTCCGCGATTTCTGGTTCTTGTTCAAGCATAATATGGTTTTCAACTCGTCTTGCTTCCTTTATTTCAATAGGATTCCCTTATCGTTCATGGTAACCATGACCTGAACCACTTGGAACCACCGGAATGCGAGATTCCCATTCGGGCTTGCAGGAATAGTTAGGTCTACCATCGATCCCTGGGCACGAATTCGGATACTTTCATGGTTCGCGATTATCGACCTTTTATCACATCCCGTGCTTAAAAAATCTTGCACCTTTAGGAGAATGCCAACCTCAATTTTCGATTATCCCCTGATCCCGATTTCCTGATCGACACACCCCATTTCTTGAGGGTCGCCAACAATCGTGATTGCGGTCTCCTATTTTTCAAGATCGGCAATATATTGGCAATATCATCCATGGTATCGCAATCAAGGTAAAAGGGGAGGGAAATGTAAGGAAGGATGAAATTATTAGGCTCAAGCCCTTCTTGCATTAATCTTTCTTTTGCAATAGTTATATTGGCTAGATAGGATGGCAAGATGGTATCTGAAAAGTTGGTCGGGATAAAATCTGGGGGGAACCGGGCGAGCATGTTGCACCCGTTTCCAGGGGATGGGCTAATAACCACCGCTCTAGGGGAGTGGGGGGATTGCCGGCGCATGAAATCAATGCTAGAATTGATCAATTCATGAAGATCTTCCTTGATCAATAATGGAAGATCTCCCATCAAGAGAATGGTGCCATCGACATCAAGCTCTTCCATGGCATGGTCGTTCATGAATGAAATGACATGATTGAAGTCGTGGTCTTTATATCCTTCCTCCTCGTTCCTATACAGCAATTGCTCCTCAAGGAAATGGAAAGTGCCACTTTTCTCCTTTAACAGTTCTCCAATAATCCTATCCTTGCTACACACGATGCAAGAGAATTCATTCGAATTGACCTTTACTTCGAGGAATGCATCGAGAACACTCACGGTGTCCTCCATCAAGGCCCTCGTGATCTGGTCTCTGAACTCCCGTGCAGATTCCCTGGGTAAATCTGCCACGAGACGAGATTTGCCAGCATTTAGTGGTTTGAATGGTACGAGGAATGATACCTTCATGAATGTTCACTGCACCTTCCATGATCAAACTAATAACATGACTTATTCGTAAATCGGAAAGTAGATGATCGAGATCCATCAGGCCTTCGTGATGGTTCGTTGAATATTAAAACCCATGGTGTCCTATAGATATTGAGTGACAAAAATGGAGATTCCTCTCGATAAGGTAGAAGAGTACCTTGAAGACGTCATCGCCTCAACTTTCAAGAAGGAAAGGAAGGTTGCATTCAAGCTCTTGCAAAGAATTAAATCCGATGTAGAGAATGCGGAACGATCCATCGAGGAGGTGGATGCAGGTATAAATCGTGAGAAGGACGACTTGGTCACGCGATCTGCCATTCGTTTCGTTGAAGCTATGAAAGCAGAATTCAAGAAATTCGATTTAAACTTAGAAGGGGATATCAATCACGAAGTATTGAAAGAAACATTTGATTTCTTGAGCAAATTATTCACTAACTACAATGAAAATGGTAAAAAATGGATTCCCAAGTTTGGCAAAGATTACAAGTCAGAAATGAAGACATTACAAGTTTTCATGAACAAGCTATTCCGAAATAATGGAAAGCTTGATAGTTTCATCAGGAGGAAATATAGCGACGCTCGGGAAGCAGAAGAAATTTCAGAGGATATCGACCGCTTGGAGGAATTGGTGGAAAGAACCTCATCAGATCGCGAGAAAATCGATGCCATGGAATCTGAATTACAGGATTTAGAAGAAAAACTTGAACGGCAAGAGGAAAAACTCGTGGAGCTCGAGAACCACGATCTAATCACCATGGAAAAGAAGCTTTTCAGGCAAATCAACACGCTAAAGCAAAAAATTCAACTCGAATTCTCGAAGTTAAAGAAAAGCATGAAAAAGTTCCTAAAAGCATTGCAGCGCGGGGAGTACTCGCCACGGTTCGGGATCACGGAATCCGACGTAAAAGCATATTTCAAGGACCCCTTCAGCCATGTAATCGAGGAAGGAGCCACCTACCCAAAGCTACGTTCGATCTTGGAGAACTTGGTATCATGCATGCATGATGAAATTGAAATGAAAAATGACAAGCGGGAGAAATCCCTTGAGACCATCAAGGAGATCAAGGAGGATCGATCCTTGGAACCCCTTGTCAGGGAATATAATGAAACCAGCGAAAAGCGGGATGAACTATTGGAGAAAATAGAAAAAGAAGGTATTTCAACAAGGATTAAAGAAGTAAAACAAGAAATATCAGACCTCACCACACAAAAGGGACATTTGGAAGCAGATATCGCCAGAGAGAAGGAAAACGTGATAAACACGCTAAAGAAAATGAAGCTCGTCAAGAATTCCCTGGAAAACGAGATTGAAGCATTATCAGGAGAAGAATTATCCATCCTCTTGGCATTATAAAATTCAAAAACTTTTTTCCCCCTCGATAACCATCTATGGTAGGTGAAACGCCCAATGCTGGACATCCATCTTTTCAGGGACAATATCGAGTTGGTAAAAGCATCCCAGCGCAAGCGCTTCAAGGATGCAAGTATCGCGGACAAGGTACTCCACTGGGACGAGGTTTGGCGCGAGATCAGGATGAAAACAGATGCATTACGAGCAGAGCGGAATGCAATATCCAAAAAAATTGGCAATCTGAAAAAGCAGAAGAAGGATGCAAGCAACCTGATCACCAAGTCGAAACACTTGGGGGAGCAAATCACCGGGAATGAAACAAAGGAATCACACGCTCTGGAGCAACGGGAAAAGTTCCGGTATCAAGTCGGGAATATCATTCACGAATCGGTTCCGGTTGGTGAAACTGAAGATGCAAACGAGATCGTCCTCACATGGGGTGAAAAACCAACATTTGATTTTAATCCGAAAATTCATGTTGACCTGGTCGAGCTCGTGGATGGGGTCGAGTTGAAAAAGGCACAAGAAATCGCTGGCTCCAGGATGTATTACCTGAAGAACGATCTCGCTCTTCTAAACCTTGCACTCTTGCAATTCGCCCTTGATTTCCTCGTAAAAAAGGGATTTTCACCCTTCTGGACACCTTTCTTCATCAATCACGATACCATCAAGAAAGCGGCTGAACTCGCAGATTTCGAAGAACAACTCTACAAGATAGAAGATGAAGACTTGTATCTCATCGCCACCTCCGAGCAAACCTTGGCAGCCCTTCACAAGGATGAAATCATAGACGAGGATCTCCTGCCATTGAAATATTGCGGAATCTCTTCATGTTTTAGGAGGGAAGCAGGTGCACATGGCCGCGATACGTTAGGCATATTCAGGATTCATCAGTTCGAGAAGATAGAACAATTTGTATATACATCGCCTGAACATTCTTGGGAAATGCATGAAATCTTGATTCAAAATGCGGAGGAAATATACAAGGCATTGGGAATCCCATTCCGAGTTGTGAATATTGCCAGCGGTGAAATGAACGATAATGCTGCGAAGAAATACGACTTGGAAGGATGGTTTCCTGGATCTGGGACATACAGGGAATTATGCTCTTGCTCGAATTGCACCAGCTATCAGGCAAGAAAATTGGGCACTCGGTTCGGCAAGCAAGGTGGGGATAAGGAAACCGTGCACACGCTTAATTCCACTGCAATAGCAACCGAACGAACCATCTGTTGCATCTTGGAAAATTACCAGCAGGAAGATGGCACGGTTCAAGTGCCTGAGAAGATAGTGCCATACATGGGAGGAAGGAAGATCATCAAGCCTTGGGAATAAGCTTTTGAAGGCTCAAGCCCACCATTCTTTTAACCTTCTTGTCGAGAAGTCCCCCGGTTCTTGGATGGCTTGCATCGACACGTAGCTCCGCGTATCTTAGACGCCGCGGTGGATCCGATGGAAGTCCCGCTTTTCATTCACTTTCATTCATTATAGGGGGAAGAAGGTCGGTCTCTTCCTCGCCACGTGGCAGGTCCACTGGTTCTACTCGCAGGTCCAAGCCCACGTCGCGTCGATGGCGAGGCGGGAGGCCATGTTCGTGGAGCTCGTGAACCCGGGGAATACCTCCCAGAAATGCAGCCGGTGCGGGACAATCGGCGAGAGGAAGGGAAAAACCTTCCATTGCACGAACCTCGAATGCGGTCTCGTGCTCGATAGCGATCTCAACGCTGCGCGCAACATCCACGTTGCGCCATTATCCGCGGGGGCTACACGCTCCCGCGGCGGGTGCCCGTTACCATCCATCCAGTTAACCGCGGCAGCTTGACATCACCGATGTCCGGAATGTCTAGTTTGAAGTAACGGTAATTCACATGGACAAATGCTAGAATCTGAAGGTCCAAGTGATGATGGAATGAAGATTCAAGGCATCTTGCACCCTGATTGGCAATCTAGCACCTTCAGCTTGATTGTCGAGATTTACCCCCTCAAGATTCGGTGTCACGACGGTGGTCGGTAGCTTGTTATATCGGAGCATTTCTTTCATGGACTCCTCGTCGATTTCATCTAATTGCGACCAGTCATTCAACCAGCGTGAGTACGCGTTGCAAGTCTCCGGCGTGAGGGAATGTTTCAACGCCTTGGTAAATCTCCATGTTTCTCCATCGAGTGAAAATTTACCAGGGAGGGAAAGCTCGAGTTCCTTAAGATCGCCCATGTCTCCATCGATAGAATCTTCACGCGTGTAAATTGCCATCACGATGATTTCTTTAGTTTCCTTGCAGATGGTGGCAAGCACGTTTATTCCAGTTTCACGGTCTTCCGAGTTGGTTTTCTCTCCACCATCATCCACCACGGTAGTGCGCACCTCAATCTTTTCGGGCCCTAGTCTCTGAAAGAGGCTATATACGTGAAAAATGGGCTTCTTCACCAGGATGAACGGTTCATTCCATGCGGGATGGGAGGGGTAGACCTTGAAAAGGGAGGCACGATTTACCAAGTGCGCGTACTTGTTCCAATGGCTGGAATGGGGCGGGATGTCCATCGGCCCGTCTGACAAGATAGATGGGCATGTAACTTCCTCATGCGTTCTCAAATTCCGACTAACTGGCATCGTGGTTACCGTGTTCCTGTAACCACCAAAAGGATATCTCTCGTCTATCATGTGGAGGTTATCACTATACACGCCATGGAGGAAAAACCATTCAGGCGCTTCAGTTTCCAAATATTCCAACAGGCGCATGTAATACTCTGCGACAAAACACGGATAGTATGTTGTTTCCCTGAACCTGTAAACGGGATCTTGCCTCGTCCCATTCACGCAGGAAAGGAAAGGATCCGCTTCGTCCAATAAGAAGGGAACGGGATGCGTGGTGAACCTGTCGAATTTCTCAATCGTGGTAATATATTTCTTCATGGTATCAAGCATGTAGTCCATCCTTGGATGGTTGAATTGTCCAGGCATCCCTCCTTTCACGTGGCACGAGATGAAATCAACTGGGACATTTTGAGCAGTAACATGTTCCAAGAAACCTTCCAAATATTGCGTGCTCCATGCAACAGCAGGACCACCAATCCGCAACCTGGGATCAATATCCTTGATTATTCCTGCGGTTCGCTCGTATAGCTCGTAGTATTCTTGAGGTTCGCTTCCCCAAAATGCCAATCCATCTGGTTCGTTCCATAGCTCGAATAACCAGCTCGTGATGGCATCCTTGCCAAATCTCTCCTGGAGATGCGTTACAGTTTTTCTTACCAACAAGCCCCACATTTCATGAGACCTAGGGGGACTTGCAGCGATGGCGGGGGGGTGATCCTCGATATCATTGGGAAAATCAAAGTCAACCAACTCATCCCTGGCGCCAGGTTGGTAGTGTTCATGTGCTTCCTTGGCATACATGGCGAGTTCTGGTGGCATGAATCCAAGCTCAACGAATGGAATACAACCAGCATCGAGGAACGTGCTATAAACAGCATCCAGTCTTTCAAAATTGCATTGCAGGATGGATCCATTCCAAGATACATCTACCAATCCTGCATTTTTCTCCCCTTGCCTATCTCCACCATCTCCCGTGAACATATTATGGCACCTGACATACCTGAAAGCAGACCGGGGATGTTCCTTGAAAGGCGCCACGCCCTCTCCGACAGGGTAACTAATATCAGCATTTCCCCTCATTGCGGCATGGTTATTTGCATCACGCAGAAGTTTGAATGTGCATTGCCCCAAGGGGTCAAGGATCGCACGGACCTCGTCAAAACCAAGGTCTCCCATGATTTTCGGAACGATACCAATCGATTTGGCGGGATTTACTTGAAATTTGAACCGCATGTCAACCATCTAATGACTTGGTGCGACGCCTAAAAAAAACCTTCGCGATACCTGTTGGACAAGATGCGCAAAATCTGAGGTTTTTTCCCTCTTGGACTCATCTTCTAGGAACATGAAACTGGAATGCCAACTGGAAACCCATTCCATGAACCATCCTTGAAATTCTTGGATTCCCCCATTTTTTCTTGATACATTTTCTCAGATCTCATGTTTGCAATGAATCTTGCTAGCTTGAACCATATCCCCTTCAATGGTTCCTTTCCATCATCGCAGATGGCATCCAAGACGCCCTGCAAGTCCTCGCTTATGAAACCGATTTCATTCCAAGAGAAAATGCATCCATCCTTGAACATTTATGAATCAATCCGTGAGAATATCAATGCTTGAGAATGGATTGAACATGATAGGTCTTCAAGGATTGGTGGCCCGATACTTGTAAGGAATTGAACTACCACGCCCTAAACTAAAGGACGTGGCTTTCTGGTGGAAAACGGGTAAAACATCATGGGATGACCATCAGGGATTTCAAGATTTGGCACCGTTGATGATTTTCTCGATACGTTCCTTGGCGAGCTCGCAATACTCGGTGCTGATATCCACACCAATACCCGTGCGATCATTAATCCTGGAGGCAAGTAATGTTGTACCGCTTCCCATGAAAGGATCCAATATCACGTCATCCTTGTATGAGAATAACTTGATGCATCGATCCGGTAACTCCACGGGATACGGGGCGGGATGGCCAACCCGCTTTTTCGATTCGCCAGAAAACGTCCACAATCCATTAGTCCATTCAAGGAATTCATCTCGTGAGATGGTAGATTCTCCCTTCCTGGATTTCTTCCATTTATCCTTGTACAGGATGGCGATCAGCTCGACGGGGGCTATCACGTATGGCGCACTCGCACTCATCCAAGATCCCCACGCCGTGCGCCTGGAGATATTTCCCTCGTTCCAAACAACGGTAGAGTGATACTTGAACCCTACCTTCTTGGCAATGTGTATCACGTCGGCATAGACGCTTTGCTGCCCTCCCTTGTTCTTGTCTAATGGGATATTCAAGCAAAACCTGCCATCATCTTTCATCAAGCCGTGCACGCGCTCCATCCATGAATTCGTGAATTCAAGGTATTTCCCGTAGGGAATATCATCCTTGAAATCACCATATTTCACGTCAACGTTGTATGGTGGTGATGTAACCACCAAATCTATCGAACCAGCGTCCACTGTTTTTATTTCCAAGATATCTCCCTTGATAATGAGAGACCGATTATCTAGTGACTTGTAATACCATCCGTCCTTGCTGGTATTTGCCATGATGTTGCTTCGCCTCGCACGTGCCGGGGAGTCGTCTCCGGGTGAGCGTTATCATTCAATATCCACCATGGTTTAAAATAGGCACGCAGCAAGAAACTATATATCGTTTCACCTTGAATATTGAGGTGGAAAGTTCAATTTGTCTACTAGCGTGGTTAACATGGTATTAAAGGAAAATGGAAGGTTCATTCTCGAGCACCGGGACAGGATGGAGCTTTCTCGAATGATACTTGGAGCTTTGGAAGGCCAGGAAGTTTCCTTGGATAATTCACTGATATTTCCCGTTTCCCTTTCAAGCATGTGGATGATCGGAGCAATGTTGGATGCGGGAGACGCAGGCACCATCTCCAAGAATACATGGTCCCCAGACAAGAAATCGTTTCCAGTTGATAAACGCACGAAATCGATCTTGTTCATTGAACCACTCTTGTGGAAAGAAAGTGACTCCTTGCGAAACGCGGGCAGGTGGTTGGATTCCCTCGCAAGGAAAAGAAAAGTTTCAAAGCATTTGAAAGAACTACCGCGACGGGTGGTATGCTGGTTCACTGATTTCAAATACAAGGAAGCACAAAAAGGGGTGCCGATAACATGTGCTTTGCATGTTCAAGAACCAGGACACATCGATTTGCACGGCAGTCATGCTATGTTAGAAACCGGGAAAAAAATGGATCTGGATGGTGCCATTGGAGATGCAGGTTGGGATCAGGAATTCGCCTTCATGGAGAAGCACGAGGTTGTTCTTGACAAGCTCAAAACCGAGTTGTGGGATTGATGTGACGTCAATATGGACCTAAACAGGCGGAGTTAATCCATGGTTAAGGGAATGGAGAAAATATTTTGTTTCCTGCGCGCACGGGGGATTTATTTTATTGCGCTCATCCTTGCCCTCTCGATCTTAGCACTGGCGACCCCCGTGGCATCATACGATGACGGAAGTGACGTGACTGTTTTCTGGTATTGGGCTTTGAACGTGAACAGGAATTCTGGAGATATCTGGTTTAACACGAGCAAGCTTGCAGTTTTAGGTGCCATCTTGGAAACTGCCATCATTGGTGTGACCGTTTCACTTCTATTCAAGGTGCTTGCATGGCTGGTGAAAGGGGAAACGACCGGAAAGCAAAAACAGATACGAATATTCTTGCTTCTATCGGGTATCTTCCTTATATTGGCGGCGATGGGATACATGATCGGCACGGAAGCATATATTGAAAACGCTTGGCAGAGATACAACGTGGGATTCGGTCTCGTTGCGAGTTTCATTGGTTCCGGAATTTCGTTCATCCTTCTCGTTCCCCACTGGAAGGAACGCGATACATGACATGCCATTATCCCGCATCTTGATTTCTCTCATCATCACGTTCTTGATGGACCTTGATATATCAACAAAAAAAGGAATAGAACATGGTGATGGTTAACACAATCATGCCAAGAAATTATCCATTTCGATGGATGCCAGCAACCTGAGGAGCATGGCATTGTGCGGGATCCACACTTCATTGGGATTTGAAGGCACGCCATCTTTCATCAACGGGTTTCCCGGCCAGCTGGCGATCATGCCAATATCTCCAAATTCTTCCAAGAAAGCCAAGTCATTGTAATCAATACCATGGCGTTCAGCTTCTTCCTTGGTTGGGCGCACTTGTGCCATGCCGTTTGGGAGCGCCCCAGGGACGGCACCACGGGGATTCCGGGCATACCCAAGTCGATGATGGTATTGCGGGAAATTTACAGTTCCCACTCCTTCCATCATGCACACGCCAGCGGGATTAACGCCAAAAATCCAATCAAGCATTGATTGTACGATGAATGGCTTTCCTCCAGCAGGATTCACCCGCACCATCAGGGATTGCAACCACGCACTCGTGAGGATATCTGTCTGCCGTTCTGCACCATGAAACAAGATATTTTGTGGTGTTCCATTGATGGTAAGGCGACCGTGCTTGATCCGGAACGGCTCATCGAATAGCAGCGAGAAATGATTGTCTTGGATGTCTTGCACCTTGGAAAGGATTGCTGCGGGGATCGTGCGGTTATACGTGAGGTAATGGGTGAGAATATTGCCCAGGAGGTAGTATCCGTTCCACCCGAAATGGAGGTGATAGGTTTCGGCATCCGGGATGCTGGAGAGGCTCGGGCTGATGCCGGTATTAAGCAAGTCATCGATAAGCGCATCGAAACTCGACCAGTTTCCATGAAAGAGGGATTCCTCCTCTGCATAGTATAACTTCCCTATGAAAGACTGGACGTCATCCGGGTACCCTCCCTGCATTGATTGGTAACGGGCGTGCACGTTGGCAGCAAGGTTCCTGAGATGGGTGGTGTCATTAATGACCCAAGCTGGAAATTCCGTGCCGGGGTGGATGGAAAGGCTTTCATCGATCAATCGAGCCGCATGCATGATTGATGCGGCGATATCATATCCCCTGTACCAATCAAGAAACGTGGAATTGAACCCATCGATGGGGACGCACCAGTCTTGGTTATTGAACCAGCAACGCCTGGGCGTGGTCCAATCCCGTTCAGGAGGCCCCCAATAAGACATTGATGCGGTGCGGCCTGCCTGGTTCCTGAACCCGCGAACCGTTTCGAAGACCAGGTATTGGAACTGGGGTCCCCGGATTCCCTCTTCATTTACCAAGTTCACTAGGTACAATGCCCCCCACAATGCCTCGTCCGAGACATCCGGCAGGTTACTATCCGTGAGGTCGGGGAGAGCAGAGAACTTGCCCGCCGGATCCAAGAGTGCGCACTCTGCAAGCGCCTGCATGCAATACCATGAGGTCTGAAACCAGTTTATATGCTTATTATAGTCTCCAGCGTCATACCATGCACCTGTCAAGTTCTTGTAGATCCAGTCATCCTCATTGCTACCATTAAACACGAGGGCGTCATCCATGTGGCCGGCGGCATGCCCTGGATATCCATCTACCAGATCCTTCACCTTGTAATTATCGCGTTGATAATAAAAGAATCTCATTGCCATCTCGATAGCATCATCATACACGTTGCTCCCGATCCTAAAAGTTGTACTTTTCACTACATGTCCATTCACGGTAGCACGGGCGCGATATTCTCCCGTGGTATTGATGCCGGTGAAGTTTCCCACCATGTATGAATGCCCATATCGGGTTACATTCTTCATCAAGGAGCCTTCATGGACAATCGAGCCGGTGGTGGCATCATGAATGGTGAAATTTGCCATTTCAGGGAGATCACTTGTTGGCTTAACGGACTGGTACAGGATACGTTTCGGGGCATTATTGTAATAACCTACTTGATTCACGAGAAGTAATGGTTGGTTCATCCTGTTCCGGTCATGTTGTATCGCCACCAACGCGGGAATCAACGCTCCCGAGCATAAGACAAGGGACGCGAGCACTCCAGCCTTTACAGATGGTAGCCGGCGAGCTAGCCTTGCCGGGTGCCAGGACCCGCGCCCTTTTTCGTGCCACCAGCGATAAATGCTCCTGGAAGCGAATAGCACGAAAATCGATGTCGATCCGACGAATAACCAGGACGGCCAATGCGCCAAGGCGTAGTACTGTTCAATTTCCAAATCAAACATCATTTGCTCCCCTTCAAGTGGCACGGTGAAGGAGGCAATGAATTGGAGCAGTGCAATAATTCCAAGGGAAAAGATCAGGAGGGGAACCGTGATGAAAAGGGCGCGCTTGGACTCACTCGATCGCGTCTCCTGCTTCGCCTTCAATTTCTCCACGGTGAAGGCAATGAGGCACCCAGGAAAAGCAATGGTAGTTAAAAGAACGTGTAATTGCATCTTGAAACCATAAATGGCATGGGGATGGAAATTCGTGATGCCAACAAGGAAGAGCCATACTACCAAGAATCCTCCCAGCAATGTCCATCCAAGGAGGTTACTCTTGCGGGATTGTGTATTGCTATTGATTGAAAGGAAGATCATGGCAAGGAATGCCACGATCGCGGGCCATGCAGGAAGCCGGTAAGCAAATTGCGTGCTAAACCAGTTGTTAGCTATCTTGAACCATGGATCCCACGTTATTCCCATGGCGATTAGGAGGATTGCAGTGATGCCCCCTGAGACGACTAATATCTTTCGTTCTTGTTGTCTTGAAAGCCGGAACGCGCCATCATTGCCTGGATGGAACCTGAACACGAGAAATGCGGAAATGAGCAATATCAACATTATATTGAACCATAAGGTCCCCCAAAAAACATCGGTATCCCATAAGGTTTGCCAGAACGTGAGTCCATTTCTGCCGTTCCACCAGAAAGGAAATGCTGCACGCTCCAAGTAATTATCTGCAAGATCAGCCGCCAAGAGTCCAAGAGAAACCACCACGGGAAGCACCAGCAAGTATCCATGGAAACGTCTTGGGGGCCGCTGTTTGGCTTTGGGCCTCATGTGATGATATTAGCCGGGGGCTATTTATAGGAGTGCTTGGAAATTCACGTGACCGTCATTCACTTATAGAAAAAGGGCAGGAATGCTTCCTGCATTTTAGTCGCGGTGTTTTTTGATTAATTCCCGCAATGTGTCGGGATCGTGCTGGCCCCGTTTCCACAAGGGCGTTTGCTCCTTGGAATATACCTGTTGCTGTCCCTCGAACGTTGGTTTCTCCCGGGTGTAGAGGACCCCGAGGGCAAGCCTGTCCAAATCAGTTGCCACCTCGAATGCCTTACTCCTGTCTGTTCTATCGTGGTCATCTTCAAGGTAATATGTATTCTCCTTGTACCACTTGTAGGTATTTATCTCGTTGAAGGATGGACAGGGTTGCAACATGTCAACCAACGCGTATCCTTCATGTTGGATGGCTTCCTTCACGATATCAACTGCTTTGTCTTGATCACCGCAATACGCCCGTGCAACGAATGAAGCATTCAAAGCTATTGCTGTGGTTAATGGATTGAACGGTTCCAGTATCACGCCATCAACCTGCACGGGGGTCACCATTCCTTTCATGGATGTGGGGGACGCTTGCCCCTTGGTTAGCCCGTAAATCATATTATCGTGGACCAAGTGCAATAAATCAGGGTTTCGCCTGATGCCGTGGATGAAATGGTTGCCCCCTTCTCCGTAGTTGCACCCGTCACCACTATCCGCGATGACCGTTAATCTCGGGTTCGTGGCTTTTATCGCCGTGGCAACTGGAACCGACCTGCCGTGTAACCCGTTAAAAAAGTTGCACTTCAGGTAATGCGGGAGCTTGGCTGCCTGCCCGATGCCAGAGACGAACACCACATCACTTGGGGTGATCTCAAGTTCCGCGAGGGATCGCTTGATGATCTTGATGATGGAAAAATTGCCACAACCAGGACACCAAGCCATATCTATGTCGCCTATGTCGTAATCCTTTACATCCATTGTTAGATCTCCTCCTTCAACCGCTTCACGATATCTTCCACTGAAAAAGGTTCCCCGGTGTACTTCAAGATGGTCGCATCTGTCTTGATCCCGGTCTCAGCCCTAATGTACCTGCCAAATTGCGATGTCGCATTTGATTCCACGATGACTACCTTCTTCGCCTTGTTCAAAATATCTCCCGTACTTGGATGGAGGGGATGGAGAATAGAATAATGCACGTGGGCAATGCTTTCATCACCAACCCGGTTAATTGCCTCTCGGATCGCGTGGTAAGTCGACCCCCATCCCACCACGAGCGTGCCAGGCGATTCCGAACCGTGATATGCAGGTTCCTGCATATTCTTGAAGAAACCGTCAAGTTTTCTCAACCTTTTATCCATTTGTTGCTTTCTCACGGTGAAATTCTCGGTGATGTGTCCTTGCTGATCGTGTTCGTCGCTATCCACGCATACAAGTCCTTTACCATATCCGGGAATTCCCCGAGGTGAAATTCCTGACTCCGTGATGGTATATCGGTGATATTCCTCACCAGTTTTTATGAAATGCCTCGTGTTTTCTACCTTGGTTGGATCAAGTGAGGATATGTTGTAATATGAATCGATGGTATATTGATCAGTGAGGATGATAACTGGCACCTGGTACTCGTCGGCAAGATTAAAGGATTCATTGGTCAGGTAAAAGCACTCCTCGATGGTCGCCGGTGCGATGATGATGCGTGGAAACTCTCCATGCCCACCATGCAAGGCAAGAGCAAGATCCCCCTGTTCTGTCCTGGTTGGCAATCCCGTGGCGGGACCAGGCCGTTGGGCGAGATGCATCACTACCGGGCTCTCGATCATGCCCGCCAAGCTCAGCCCCTCCGTCATCAGGGCAAATCCCCCACCAGAGGTGGTGATCATGGCTCTGGCACCAGCATACCAAGCTCCCAATGCCATGTTTATGGCTGAAATCTCGTCTTCTGCTTGCTCGGAAATGATGTCCAGTTCCTCGGTTTTTTGTGCCAACGATACAAGCACCGCGGTTGAGGGAGACATTGGATACGATGATATGAAATTGCATCCACCAGCAACGGCTCCCAGGGAGATTGCTTCTCCACCATGCAATAACAGGTCGTCCTTGATGGAATCATCCTTGCTAATATCTAGCGAGATCAAGTTGGTATCCCTGGCATCCTTGCCACGCTTGAATCCGACCTCGATGGCTTCAACGTTCTTGGAAATTATATCATCATCTTTTTCCTTGAAAAAGGTCCTCACGTAATCCTTTGCCAAGTTCATGTCCACGTCCAGCATTCCGCAACATATCCCAACAGCGATGATGTTTGAATATATCTTGTTTCCAAGATCCTTAGCTAGTTCAGTAATTGGCACTTCTAGCAAATTATTCACATCGCCCAAGTAACTTGTATCTCCGACAATGAGAGTCCCCGTGCCTATTCTTGGTTCCAAGCGCTTCATGGCTTCCTTGTCTATGGGAATCAAGATATCGATAGCATCCACGTAAGCCCGTACTGGTTCCGATGAGACCCGTATCTCGGTAGAATTTGCTCCACCGCGTACCCTGCTCATGTATTCTTTCGTTGCAAACACGTGAAACCCGTCTAACTTGAGAATCCGCGTGAGTAATCGTTCCACCGTCTGGATTCCTTGTCCCGCCTGTCCAGCAAGAACGATGCTAATTCCTATAATATAGAACACCTACTGTTTTTATCAAAAATATCAAGCCTCTTGAAACTATCAATCACATCGTGCTATAAAGTCTCGTGTCATGGTTCATAAATCCTCGCGGGGTGCACTCTCAATAACCCACGTGAGAGGAAAGTGAATCCATCTCATTAGTTTAGATTCAACATTCATTATTCTTGCGGGAAGCAAGCTATTTCAACGAACGTGTGTTCATATCCACCGTAACGCGTCCCATCGCAAGAAAAACAGGTGCCATGAAAAGTTGTATAATGACAGGGTAATAGACCACTTCACGAATCCCAGGAATGTGGGAGCAGTGGAAAATGCGGATGGAGTCGGACTCGTGGAAAGTGAGTCGTGTGGAGATAGGTTACAAATCTCCATCAAGGTTGAAGCTGGAAAGATTTCGGACATCCGGTTCAAAACCTTTGGATGTGCTGCTGCCATTGCCACGTCGAGCATGATCACCGAGCTTGCAAAGGGAATGGATATTAAGTCGGCACTCTCTATTACCAATGAGGATGTTGCCAAGGCATTGAACGGGCTACCCGATGGGAAGCAGCATTGCAGTAACCATGCTGCTGATGCCCTGCACGCTGCGATCAGGGATTTTCAACAACGGGAATCCCGGCGGGAATAAAAAGGGTGGTTCATGATGGATGGCTCAGGAAAGAAACCAGGAGAAACGTACAAGTGCAGGGAATGCGGTAAAATGGTGAATGGAACGGGAAATTTAGATACATGTCCTGATTGCTTGCTGAAGTTCAATTTCGACGCGACAGATTTAGATCTCGGGTTGGTAAAAACCGAATTGCGAGCCATCCTGGATTCTTTCGTCACGGACGTAACGTCAGCCTTCGTCAAGGACCCAGCTGCCCTCTCCCTCATCGAAGTTCTAACCGCTTATCCTGGCGTGCAGGCAGTTTTATTGCATCGTGTTGCGCATTTCTTCTGGATGCTTGATGTTCCATATATCCCACGCTATATCTCCCATGTCAGCAGGCAGTTCACCGGGATCGAGATACATCCTGGCGCGAAGATTGGCAAGAAATTCTTCATTGATCATGGTGGTGGGGTCGTGATCGGGGAGACTTCGGAGATAGGTGATAATGTTACCTTGTACCAGGGTGTCACGCTGGGTGGTACAAGCGATAAACGTGAAAAACGTCATCCAACATTGAAGGATGATATAGTAATCGGGGCAGGAGCTAAAATAATCGGACCTGTGACCATCGGAAATAACGTGAAAATCGGTGCAAACTCGGTCGTCATCGATGACGTGCCGGATGATTCTGTTGTTGTTGGAATTCCTGGCAGGATAGTTTCGAGAGATGGTATCAAGGTGGCACGGGTCGATCTCCAGCATGGTAACCTGCCCGATCCCATCCAAGCTGCCATCTCTTCATTGGAGTCCAGGATATCCCTCTTGGAGAGGGAATTGGAACGGACCGATGATCTTGCAAGGGAGTTCACTAGTGGGAATTTCAAGAATGGAGGAGGAATATAATGGTTCAAAAACAGGGAACACGGGGATACTTTAACTCGATACTTGATACAATAGGAGACACGCCACTCGTACGGCTTGCGAAAATTTCGGGAGATATCGTCCCGACAATTTTTGGAAAGGCGGAATATTTCAATCCAGGGAGTTCTGTGAAGGATAGGATAGGATTTGCCATGATCCATGCAGCAGAGCAGGAGGGGATCATACATCCTGGTGATACCATCGTTGAACCCACCTCTGGAAACACCGGTATTGGCTTAAGCGTGGCATGCGCCGTGAAGGGTTATAGCCTCATTATTTGCATGCCAGAATCAATGAGCATCGAGCGCCAAAGGATCTTGAAAGCCTATGGCGCGGTTGTGGAGCTCACGCCAGCTGGAGGTGGGATGAATGCTGCCATCGAGAGAGCGATGGAGATCAAGGAATCTGGACGTGCCAAGTTCATCCCGCAACAATTCAAGAACAAGGCAAATCCAGACATCCATTACCGGACGACTGGTCCCGAAATATTAAATGCCTTGGACGGAAAGGTGGATGTGCTGGTCGCCGCTGTGGGTACAGGAGGAACGATCATGGGTGTTGGGCGGTACCTTCGAGAAAAACTTGGTGATGCCATTCGAATCGTGGCCGTGGAGCCGGAAAAATCGCCAGTCCTTTCGGGAGGTGATCCAGGACCACATGGCATACAAGGAATGGGTGCAGGATTCATCCCTGATATTGTGGATACCGATCTATTCGACGACATTCACACGGTAACCCTCGACGAGGCGATCGCCATGGCAAGAATCCTTGCAAGACAGGAGGGAATCTTCGTGGGAATGTCGGCTGGTGCAAATGTTGCCATAGCACATGAAATTGGCCGCTCCTTGGGCCACCCGGCCAATATCGTGACCATACTTTGTGACACGGGCGAGCGATACCTTTCAAATGAGATTTGGAAATTATAGCGTGTGGAGATCAAGTGAAGGATTTATCCTTTTTAGCGGGAGAAAACCCGCCCCTTTAGCTTAGGGCGTGGTAGTTCACTTCATGTGGGAAACCATCTCCTTGGCAAGCCAAGAGAAGGCTTCTTGAACTCCTTCATTTTTCACGGCACAAGTCTTGAATAGCTTCAGCGGTCGCCTCCCCAAGGTTCTTGAATTCATGTATTTCTTGATGGTTTTCATCTTGGGTTTCTTGATATCAATCTTGTTCAACAGGATAAGCAAAGGGAGGTCTGCGGTGTTTTTCCTGGTGGCAATGTCCTTCAAGACCTTCATAGCTTCATCATACTTCTTCTCTTCCGAGATATCGACAACGAATACCAATCCATCCTGCCCCACTATATGTGGTGCCCACAAGTCCCTGTATTTTTCCTGGCCTGGGGCATCATAGACCATGATTGATAAGTTTTCCAGGACAAGTTGAGAGACATCCATGGAGATGGTTGGGGGATTCTCCTTTATGATCTTGTTTTGTATCGATTGCACGATGGTGGTTTTTCCTGCCTGCGTGAGACCATACACGAAAATGCTTGCCTTTATGGGATTCAGGATGCTGATATCGGGAAATGATTCATGGAACGAGTGGAATAATTCATCGAGTTCCTTACTTGCCTTTTCATCATCCTCGTTAACTCCATTATCAGCATGGAATGCCGAATGTACATTCTTCAAGGAATCTAGCCTTTCGGCAAATTTTTCCAAGTACTGCTTCGACATGTTGTAATCAATTTCACTGGTCCCAAGAACTACCAAGGAGATCATTAAAATTTCCACACCACCCCTTGCTTCGGAGTTTTTTATTTCAAAGATGAGATTTGCTGTCTTGACACCGCCAAATTCGTGGAGGAAAAAACCCTGGCGATACAAGTTCATCAATTCCGTGATTTGATCCTTGTATTGATTACCGATATCATTAGGTTCGCTCAGGAAAACACGCGGTCCCATCACGTTGTTAAAATGACTTAATATTAGCCCCTTCATCGCAGGATCCTGAAAAAATTATTAATTTAGATAAAATACGTACAAAGAAAAGCATTTTCATTCATTGGATTTTGATCATGTCTTGGAGGCAAATCTTGCCAGGAATTCATGAAATCACGCTTAGAAGTGATTCCTGGTTTCAACCTAGCGTGAATGTGTATTTCTTGGAATGTAGCAATTCGGGAGGGCTCTTGGTAGACGCGGGATATGCCAATAAGCGATCTTTCGCCAATTTCTTGAGAATCTTCACTCGTTTAGTTAAACACTTGAAAGACACTGGTAAATTGGACAAGGAAGTGAGATTCGACAGACTGGTAAAAAAGGTAGTCATCACGCATGACCACCACGACCACGCATCGGGAGCATGGCGGTTAAAGGAGTACTTTCCTGCAGCATCCTTCGTGATGAGCAAAGGAACTAACCTCCTTCTTTCAGGCGTGCATTTGGGAAAACCACTAGGTATTCACGGTAGAATCCGGGAGATCCTCATGAGAATCTTCAACAAGTTGCTTGGCATGAGAAAAATCCTTCCCCGAATTTCACTCGTTTGCCATGGAGATGCGATAGCATGCGGCAATAGGGAATTAACCGTGATTTTGTCCCGTGGTCATTCATTCGAACAATTGTTACTGCATGAGAAAAAGCAGGGAATCCTGTTCTCGAGTGATCTCGTTTTGGCTGACATATCGACATGGCTGGGCCCCCCAAATAGCGATTACCTGGCGTATCACAAGACCATGAATTTCCTCTCCTCCTTGGATAACGTGAAGATTATGCTTCCAGCCCATGGGAAAATAATCAAGAATCCAAAAGGCAGGATAAATGAGTTACGGCATTTCCGGGAACTCAGGGAATTGCAAATTATTGATTATTGTAAGAAAAAGCCTAGGTCGATCTCATCGATATCTTGGGCACTTTACAAAAGTCGTGGTATCGGCACGGTATTCATTGCAATGGGAATGGTGAAATTAGTCACCCATTATCTGGTTGCGATGGGAAGATTGAGCAAAAAACGTCTTGCTTTCTGCGAGAAGTACATCGCAGTGGATGATGTCCCTCAACCAAAGAACTGATGCATGACCTCTTCCCAGCTCTCCAATGGATACTCCTGGGGTTCTCGCAACCGCTTGGAGGCCGTATCCATGTCAAGCACCCCCGCGCCAGTAAGGATTAAGGCAACATCTTCAAACTTTTCCAGCATATCTCCATGCTCTTTGGCTTTCTTTAATGCAGCAAGAGTGGTGGAGCTTGCCAATTCAACAAAAATCCCTTCACCGCGAGAGAGATCTCGCTGTGAAGCAAGAGCCTCCTCATCACTTACAATAATGCCTGAGACTGTACCTGCTTCTAGTTTTTCGTGCAACTGGTGAAACCATGAATAATCGAATGGTATGTCATTGGCGAGAGCGGAAATTACCGTGTTCACGAATTTCCACGGCTTTGCGTAAACATCCTTGGGTTTTGCATTCACCCTCAAGGCATCAATGAACGGATGGCAACCTTCTGGTTGAACTGCCAAGAAATGTGGAATATCTTCTATAAAAGAGAGTTCCTTCAATTCCATGCATGCTTGTATTAATGCGGAGAGCAATCCAGCACCCCCGACAGGAACAACGATCAATTCAGGGAGCCTCAAGTTCATCTGCTCGAAGATTTCGTATATGATGGTTTTTGCACCATGATTGGTAAACGCGTTATACAAGGACGTGGTCGCCAAGTTCATTGCTCCATATTGCCTAGCTGCTTGAATGACAACGTCCATTAATGCTTGATAAGATAATGTAGTGAAACGGCGCACATTTCCCACAAAGAGCCGAATCTGATTGATCTT
>WJJB01000244.1 GCA_014729935.1 Candidatus Bathyarchaeota archaeon
CCTTGCAGGTCTTCAAGGTAAAGCATTTCTTTACCCTCATCATACCCGTGGTCCAATCTATGCCATTCAGGTTCCGGATCTAACTGGGGCATGTTCTTGTCCCATCCAGGGATGCTCTCGAATGCCTCCCGGGACCCCTAAAAGGCGGTTAATCGCATCTCGTTGTTATTCTCGTACCACCCGAGAGTCCCATCGGCACGCCGTGCCATCTTGATCAGGCGCTTGCGCGTGGCTCGCTCCACGAGTTTGCGGAACCGCTTGAAACGCTGGCATAATCTCACCACGAATTTCAAGCCCTTCGGGAGATTCTCCCATGGGGCAATCCGGTCCTCTCGCTTCCAAGTAACACTGGAGCGCGAGCGTTGATCGACACCCTCGAGGGTGATGGATGCAATGTCGTCACGTGACGGGAGCCCACTGAACACAGCATACCACGGGATGCGGAAACATATCATGCATGATTATATATCATCACGTATAAGCGAATGCAAAAGTCCTTGTGAATAAATCTTGCTGGAGAGAATGAAAGATGGGATATAATATCTTTCTCGATTTCGATACATATTCCATGAAACCCAAGGAGTTAAACCAATTATTCGATATTTTCCTACTCATCAAGGAATTAAAAGAATCAGGTAAATTCGACAACGTGTGGTTTATTGGTGAACACATGGATGATTGGTTAGACTATCGTCAAAGGCATTTCACGCATGCTGACCTCTATATCTTCTATTGCACACCTGGTGGTTACAAGGTTAAAGACCACGAGATCTTCGTTCATTTTCACGATCATCCCGAATTGGTCGTGCCCATTTTCTTGGATCGAAATGACGTAATCGATGCCTTGAAAAAATACCAGGGATACAAGCAAACTCCAATTAGGAAGGCCTCATTGAGGGCAAGGTTATACAATATCAAGTATTTACTCGAAAATTTGCTTGATAGACTGAAACTGCTTGGAACCACGAAATTGGCGCTCGAGTATTGCATGGCCCATGATAACTGCATTCCACCACCAAGTTTCTTCATCAATGAGGCAGGAATGGATGTTGGTGAAGTCAAGGAGATGAGGGATCTACTAACGTCGCCAATATCATATTTAAGGGATGATGAAAAGCGATTGAATGGATTGGCGAAGAGAATCCTTTCCAATTATACGCCCGGTCCGCCTACACTGCGGGATTTAATACTCAACGACCATGTACCAGTCTTTACTGCCAAGAAACTCGTGCAATTCTTGGTTGACAATGAAATATTCATCGAGATCCCCCTCGCGTCTCCAATGTTCCCGGTTAATAAATCTGTTTTCCAATTAACCATTCCAATGCAAGATGTTGAGCGCGAGGGAAAGATTGACGTCTTCATCGCCCATAAGGCAGAAGACTTGCACCACGCCAAGGTGGTGTATGACTATCTCGTGGAGGGAAATCTCGTCCCGTTCCTCGATAAGCTAACACTTCCTGAGATAGCACATGCAAAATTCCGCGAGGCGATAGACCAGGCAATAGCAAGAGCCAAACACATGGTAATCGTTGCAAGCAAGAATGAATATCTAAAATCCGAGTGGGTCAAGGCAGAATGGGATATATTCATCAACATGCAGCGACAAGGATTTGACAAGGGCAATCTTTTGGTCGTGAATGCAGGGGAACTTGATATAGAAGCGCTTTGGATGGAATATCCATCGTTAATGCTTAATGAGGTGATATCCTTAAATGACATTGAACGCTTGGGTCCATACGTTGGTATCACGGATGAAAATTCCTCTAATATCAAGAATGAGGCGGGATCTCACCATCGGGTCGATTGACAGGCCAAGCCAAACCGAAACGATTTGTTTTTCCACGTTTGGCTGTTGAAATACCACGCCCTTACTAAACTAAGCGCCTGTTCCTGCTTCCTTCATTAATCTCCTGGTTGCTCGTCCAGCATTCGCATCACCACACGCATTTGCCAGAACATGAATGCCATGCGTACGCCTATCAGGATGAAAACCACTGCTGTAATGAAATCAAGCACCAGAAACGACACGACTATCTTCGTGATGAAATAGATCGATAAATATATCATGTACGCCCTGAATAGTGATTTTGCTCCTTCTGGAACGGGTCCAGTGGATGGGCTGTCACCCCTCATACTGGAGATCAAGCGTGGGAGGAATACCACGTGAACACCCAATGGGATGAATGCAATCGGTCCCGAGTACATCAACGCAATGACATCAAGCACGATGAATACCAAAAACATGAACATTGATGTTCCCAAGTGCAGCGTGATGGGCTTTCCAGGTGTTGGCGTCATGCGCTCTTCATCATTGAATTCAGGGCGTGAGATTTTTTCCTGAGAGGAAACAGTCCTTCTACCATCCTGCTTGGAACAAGATTCACGCTTGGTTGCCGTTCCCTGCTGCCCCACGGGTGGATATTGCTTGATGATCGGGATGACATCCTTCCGCATGTTCTTGTATGGGCAATCATGCGCCTCGGGAAGGCGGTGATCCTTGCAAAAGAACCCGTCACATCGCCAGCACGTGAAACCTAAATATGCTTGTGTACCGCAATAATCGCATTCATTCACTGTTCTCACCTTTAGTTGCTTTTTTAACTTGAGAGTTTAAGATATTTAAGAGGAGGAAGGGAGAATCATCGTTCCCCTCCTACCTCCGTGGCGAGTAAACCAATCGAGGCTGGTTAGTCTTTATTCTTGTCCTTGACCTTTACCTTTTTCTTGTTCGGCTTTTTCCTTTTAACCTTGACGTCCAGCAAGCCGTTTTCCACGGTTGCTTCGATGTCCTTGTTGAAGGATGCATCCCGTGGTAATGCAATTTTCCTGTAGAACTTCCGGCTCTCCTTGCGGAAATAACCTTCTTCCTCTACTTCCTCTTCCCGCTCACCTTTTATCGTGAGGAAACCATCATCATCCACTTCCATGTCTATTTCATCGGCACTCAAGCCTGGTAGCTCCGATCGGAATATATAGGCATCCTCGGTTGCAGTCATGCCGGTGACAGGGCGTCGGAATTCCGTCACAGGGAATGATTCATCACTCCACCTGAAGAACGGCTCATCAAGGAATCGATCGTGAAATTCCCTCATCATGTTGTCGATCCTGGAGAGTATTCCAAGGGGCGAGTGCAGGTTCCCGCGCGAGAGCTTGGTGGGCGTTTTATCCTTGGTTTCACTGGCCTGTATCTTGTCCTTGTCGCTAGCTTCTGGCATTACGAATCATCTCGCGGATTCATTTGTTTGGATTTTTTGCAACCATTATTATGTAACATTTGATTGCATATAATGCAAGGGAAAGCAACTATATTAATCTTGTGGTTAAACACCATCAGGTCTGGTTTAGCTGGTTCTTTGAAAAATAAAGCAATATGAAGTTACATGTCATGTGATAAATGATAAGAGATCTTCCAGTTCTTTGCAGAAAACCATGTCCCGCCAAGTTTCAAAAAAGGCACCGTGGGCATTAGAACAGCTGGAGAAGATTGATTTGCATTTAGTCCTTTAATCCCTCGATATCCTTGTAGCAATCCGCGGGATAGCAATTCATCTCATCCACGCCATGGTTTGGATACCACACCTGCGCAAAGAACTGATTTTGCTTGGCAATCTCCCCGAAATTCCACGGAGGTGGGAGGCACTCTGGACACCAGATGCCCCCTTTCAAGATCGTGTTTGGTTTCGCCTCGAACTCGTGACCGAACGCGCATTCCCATGCCAACGTCTCGAACATATCACCAGACCAGGTAGCTGAGAGGAGTTGCCCGCCTCTATACCGAGCGGCTCCTTGCAGGTCTTCAAGGTCAAGCATTTCCTTGCCCTCATCATACCCGTGGTCCAATCTATGCCATTCAGGTTCCGGATCTAACTGGGGCATGTTCTCGTCCCATCCAGGGATGCTCTCGAATGCCTCCCGGGACCCGTAAAAGGCGGTTAATCGCATCTCGTTGTTATTCTCGTACCACCCGAGAGTCCCATCGGCACACCGTGCCATCTTGATCAGGCGCTTGCGCGTGGCTCGCTCCACGAGTTTGCGGAACCGCTTGAAACGCTGGCATAATCTCGCCACGAATTTCAAGCCCTTCGGGAGATTATCCCATGCCATTTTAAAGAAGTCTGCCATTGAATCTCCCCAATTATTGATGTACTCGTTTAGCACGTGTGAATCGTCGAAATATTGCATGTGAAAATTCCGCAAGGCGAACCATTTCCGCTCCATGATGTTCTTGTAATTCAAGCCGAGCATGCTGAACATTCCATCCAAGAACTCCAAGTAGGTGATGCGACAGGATGGGCCACCCCCCATGTTGTACGTTCTTCGCCAGAAATCGGAATCGTCCGGGATATCCAAGCAATTTATCAATCCCCTGCCGGCATCCCTCGCGGTGTTGTTTTCCATGAAGCTGTTGATTGGTTGATGGAACATGATGGGATCTTGAAGGCTCATGATATCGGGGATCATGATGAAGGTCTGCCTGAGGGTTGCCCAGTGCTTGATATCTGATTCCATGACGATGCGCTCGCCCCGGATCTTCGTGGTGGCATAAAAATCAAACATGCTTGGTTTCATGGGATCTCCAATGCGGCCGTGATGAATGGGGGGAAGGCGGTCTCCCGTTTCAGCCACGGAACCAATCAAGATGAGTTTCACGTGCTCTGCTCCTCCATCCCTAGCTTCGATTGCACGAACGATGGATTTAATTGCTCCCGTATTTACTCTTGCAGCTAATGTAGGATTCCGGTCAGCTGCAGGGGAGATGAATGCCATGGGACATAAGACCCAATCAACATCACTGCATGCTTCCACCACATCATCGTGGTTTGTTGCATCCCCCCACACGATTTTCAAGCCTGCACATTCAACCACACCATTGCCAGGAATGCAAGTGATGCCGCTTTTCTTTTCATATTTCTTGAATAATTTCTTGTTCTTGTTCGATGGACGCTGGAGCAAGACGAGGTCAAATTCATCGCGGCGTTCCCATAAGTGCTTGAACGCCTCGAAGCCCATTGAACCCGAAGCCCCTGCTAGAAATACCCTTTGCTTTGCCATGAATATTGTTCATGTTGGGAGGTGATTAGTGTTTCCCGGTCCACCAAGGAATGATGGGAGCGGGTTCCTAGGTATCGGGCATTGTTCCCATTACTCTTTTCTCGAGGGATACACGTAACCCATGTACGTGAGGATGGAAGCCGTAAATACCAATATGGGGAGTATTGCATCGAAAATCACGAGCTCCTCCTTGATGATAATGCTTGCGATGATGCTCAAGTGGGCGATGGCGGATAATCCCATCATCTTTAATCCCGTTTGCACCCGGGTGTTATCCGATTTCTTCACCAAGAGAAACGCGGCTCGCACCTGCCACAAGCACAGGACGATGATGGTCACACCTATGAATCCGAATCCAATATACTTCGGTAACTCCGAGATATCAAAAGAAGCGGCTTCCTTACCGGTAAATACGAACGGCCACAAGGCCAAGAAGATGTCCCCGATGATGATGGCACTGAAGAAGATCGCATGAGTTTTCCGGTGATCATCGAACTTGAAACTGCCCGTGAAGATTTCCTGCATGAACAGGAAGAAGTAAATGATTGCACATGACATGACGATGAAGGTCAAGACCTCCCGTGCGGCATCGAATCTATCGTGGAACAGGATGAATTTACGCATGGATTCGTAGCCCGATGCGATGGCGAGAAGGAAATTGTAGGTGGAAAGTAACAATGCAGCAGGTTTATGGTTGGACCGGTATTTCTTGAACAGGAGGGTACCGATCACGAGTAATACTCCAGCCGCAATCGCATAGAACACGAAATTAAATACTTCATTTTTCAACCCGAAAACGTCCCTCATCCCGAACTTGAATCCGATATCAAACTCCATCACTGCTGCAAGGATGAAAAGCCAACTGGGTATGGCGATGGCATATAATAAAAGAATGATTCGATGATATCGATTCTTCATGTTGGTCCCTTTTACTTCAAGGGAATCTTAATAGAAAAACGTATTGGATGGCATCCCGGGAAACTCGAAGAACATGCCAAGATTATACAACCTTACTCGTGAGCTCTGCCATTTCCCTCTCCACAACCGTGTAATCTCCAAGGGGATGCTTGTTTCTGAAAGGGCATTTCCTGGCGAAAAATTTGGAGATTTTAAGCATCCAATTCATATTCCACTTGGATGGACCAGTAATGCG
>WJJB01000245.1 GCA_014729935.1 Candidatus Bathyarchaeota archaeon
CTATGGAGAAACGCGATATCATCTCCCGCACCCTTGCCCCAACGAAACCTATCGAGAATGGCAAGGGTGTTATTGCCGGGATAGAGACAGAATCTGGCAAAGCAACAAAAGGGAAGCTAAAAAAGATCAAGGATAGTTCAACTACAGGACCTATCTCGCGGGAAATTGATGAGGAGACGGCGCGTGAAGTTAATGTTGAGAAACCAAAGGTATTTTGCATTGTATGCAATACCATGTTAAGCGGCACGAACTATATTTGCCCCTCCTGTGAAACAAAGTACTGCATGCGATGTGCCATCACCCTTTACGAACGAGGGGAACCATGCTGGACTTGCAAGCAACCCATGAATTTTGATTGAATATATCTTCCATCTATTTTCCCTTGATATTCATTTCTTCCTGTTTCAAGAGTTTCAATCTTTTCAGGATAAGGAAATCCGTTGCAATCAGGATTGCAATCATTAGAGGGCCATTCAGTGGGTTGATGAACCATAGAAAAAAGGAAATACTTGGAATAAACACCATCACCTTTGACACTTTTCCAAACACTTTGCTTCTCGATCCTATCCAGAGAAGATTAGCACCTAGGAATATGAAAACGTGAATGGCCCAGAAGGTGGGGATGCACACGATAATCAGCAGGGAAACCACCATCAGCTTGTCAAATAATGATAGAGCGTCCCCCGCTTTCGAGAAAATAAACATGTGTAATGGGATGGCAACGAGCATGGTTCCCAAGGTTCCGGCAATGAGAGGGACTGAAAATGTTTGGAAAAGGAATACACTAAACGTTCCCGTTGATCCCACGCCAGCAATTGCAGAACCACCATAGCCCAAGCGCGCGAGCTCAGCGCCAATGTCAATATTGATAGAGATGAAATCAGTGAATAATCGCGGCCACATCACCCACATGATGATATTCGGGATCTGCGCGATGGCGAGATAATAAACGTTATTGACGAACTTGCGCATGTCTTTCTTGAAAATGAACATGATGATGAATAACACGCTGGTTACCTTGAACGTGATTGCAAGACTCCACATGAGATACGAATATGGCTCTTTTTTATTGATATGAAAATACACCCCACCAAGGATGAAAAACCCACAGATCACGTCTGTCTGGCCGTGAAAGTATTCCACCACGTGCATGATGGCAAACATGTAACACGATGCGAGTAAGTATGGGTTTGAAAAAATACTGCCTCCGGCCATTTCCCTGAACCACTCATGCTTAGCAATCTTGATGATGAGATAACACGATCCCAAGTTCCAAATGAACAATAGAAGGGAAAACACGATGAGGTTCAAGGTAAATTCATCTGGAATGAAGTAGAATGGCAGGTAATAGAAAATTCCCGAGGGAAGGTTCCTATATACCCATAATTGATCAACGGGTATTCCTTCCTCTTGATACATCGTGCTTGGATCGACCAAAAAATTTTCCACGGCATCAATATACGTGTTATAGAAATCATTGACGAAACTTGACGATAACCCATTTTGCCTGAAGATGAATACGAGGAATACAAGCCAATAAATAATAAGATTGAAGATGATGGAGAAGACAAATATCTTTCTCCCATTCTCGTGATTTCCAAGGAAGTTTCTCAAGAGATCAATCTTACTTGGAGTATCTTGTGAAGTCCCAGAATCCATGTATATCAGTGGTTTCTTTGGTAGATCAATTTTATTGGGGATTGTTTAATAAATTACCAATCGGTCATTTTCCTTGGTGGAAGAACCTGACATTAACTTGCCTATCCATGAATGCGGTGATATTGTACCAGGAATCGGTTTACCAAGGAACCATGAATGAGCCAAGGGATCCCGAGCTCGTGGAAGAGTGATGCATAGTTTGCGAGGTTTCCCTTGAAGGTGCCAATTAGGTGTGTCCGAAATGCAAAACGAGATATTGCATGCGTTGTGCAATCATGCTTGATGACAGGAACGAGTCCTGCTGGGTTTTCAAGAATTCATTGAAATTCTAAAGCGATCAGGATGGTTCAGCTACCATGCTCTCGCGACTCTGTTTTAACACCTTGATCAAAATATATCCCAAGGGGATAACGTAAAACGGAGAGATGAAGGGAAAGTAAAACCAAGGAGTGGTTGCCAATGTTGGGATGCCAAGAGTGATTGAAAGAGAGATTTTTTCACGATTTGAAATCAAGGATGATCTTACCGATGACCAAGTGAGAAATAATCCTGCGATGTAGAAAATGTGGGCGGTGGTGAAATCTGGCAAGATGGCAATGGTGGAAAGAGCAACAATCATGAGCTTATCCATCTTGTCTAGATTGAACTTGTACAGGATATAGATTGTAAAAGGGGCTACCATGAACAATGTAGCAATGGCAAAGGGGACAATATCCGTGGAAAACAAGTAAGAAAATTCCCGCGAAATAGTTCCAGACACTGGATAAACAAGCGGCGCCCATTCAGTGGAGAAATGCACGTTGGAATTGAAGAAATCCGTGATGAGTTTCGGCCACGTGAGAAACATGATCATGCTAGGTAATTGGGGGATCGCGGCGTATATCATGTTTTTCATTAATTTTTTCCACGGCCGTTCCCAAATGAAAAAGAAAACCCACAGGAGTGGATTGAGCTTGAAAATGGCAGCAATGCTCCACGACATTACCGCCAAGTGTTTCCTTCCTTGCAAGTAGTAGTAAATTCCCACCAAGGCAAAAAATCCCGCTTGGGCGTGTGAATGGCCGAAAAGATATTCTAGACCATGCATCAAGAGAAGCATGTATGCTGCCATGAGGAAAAACGGTCGCTTGATGAGTATCGTTGCTCTTTCCTGCATGCATTCAAGCTGGCAGATGCTTGATATAAGGTAGCAGCTTCCAAGGTTGACGTAAAAAATGATTAGTGAATGAGAGAACAGGTTGAGAGCGTGCTGCCCCCCGATGTAATGGAAGATAACGAGATATAACATGTGGGCGGGGAGATTCCTGTATAGCGTGTGATCCGTATCAAAATAAATATTAGCTGGACGCTCAATGAATATTTCCGCTGTTTTCATGAAAACAGAGTAAAAGTCAATGGGCCCCCCAATCATGGGATTTTGCATGCGTGGCACCACGTTTCCAAGGAAATAAACTGCGAAATTCACTGCCACCGAAGCAATGAATAGCAACTTGCCACTCTTGATGAATTCAAGGAATTTCCAATCCATGGTGATACCACCAGCCAACCACGCGATAGTATGATCTTGAGCTGGTATCTTTAATAAGGGAGAGATTTTAAAGCTTTAAACCTGAAAACAAGCACGAGATGTTTGGTAAAGCCAAGACCAAGCTTGCACTGCTCTCGGCGGTAATCCTTTCCGTGTTTTTCTTCGCTCAAGAAGGGGTTATTCCCGAAGCAAGTGCCTACATCTACTCCAATGATAAAATTCTCTGGTCATACGAGACCCTTGATCAAGTCCATGACAGTCCAGCTATTGGTGATCTCGATGGCGATGGAATCATGGAAGTGGTCGTCGGTTCCCTCGATGGATTCGTGTATTGTTTCAATGGCATCACCGGGTCCGTGGAATGGACGTGTGCTACCGGTTCTGGTCAATGCGCAAGCATCGCACTTTCGGATCTTGATGGTAATGGTAACTTGGAGGTTATAATTGGAAATCACGAGGGAATTGTATGCGTGTTGCATGCAAATGGGTCAAAAATGTGGCAATTCAACGCGGATTTCACGATCTGGTCCAGCCCATCGGTGGGAGATGTTGATGGGGACGGCAAGATAGATTTGCTTGTTGGAACGCTCAATAATACCTTGTATTGCCTGGAGGGAATCAACGGTTCAATAAAATGGTTCAAGAAGCTTGGTGGTCCCATTATTTCGAGCCCGTTGCTTTATTCCATTTCAGGAACTGATTCCTTGCAGGGATTAGTTGGAGCACATGATGGCTTGATATATTGCTTAAATGCATCTAACGGTGAAGTCGATTGGACATATACCACCAACGGGAGCATATATTCAAGCCCGATTCTTGTTGATGTGGATAAGGACGCGGACATGGAAGTCCTATTTACCTCCTACGATTCAAAACTATATTGCCTTGATGCAACACTCGGAACGCTTGAATGGAATTATTCAACAGGAGACAAAACATGGTCCAGTCCCGCCGTTGCGGATTTAGATATGGATGGTAATCTTGAAGTGGTCTTTGGCTCTGATGATGGATACCTTCACTGCGTTGATGGGATCTCTGGGTCGATCGAATGGAAGTACGAGACTGGAGATAGAGTTGCTTCCAGTCCCGCGGTGATAAACTTGGATGTTGATGATGAATATGAAGTTATTTTTGGTTCGTATGATGGAAACCTGTATGCACTTGAAGGTGAAAGCGGGAGCCTCAAGTGGTTATTCAAGACGGGAGATTCCATAGAATCAAGTATTTCTATTGCTGACCTGGATGGAGATGGCAAATTGGATATCGTGTTTAATTCTCACGATCATTTCGTGTACGCACTCAAGACGAATGCGGTCCCTTGGGATGTTCCATGGACTTGGTCCACGTTTCTTGGCTCACCCTTGCATTCTTCCCTGTATGAAGACACGGATTTGGATGGATTCCTCGACGACATGGAAGTGTTCATGGGAACCAACCCGAGCAACAATGATACGGATGATGATGGCATTTCTGATGACCGGGAAGTGAAATACTACAACACCAATCCAACATTACCTGATTCGGATATGGATGGTATTGATGATTTCGAAGAAATTTATTTACATGGAACAAATCCCTTGGTCATAGATACAGATGGCGACGGCCATTCTGATGGCGTGGAAATTGCAGAAGACACGAATCCCTTGGATTTCCAGTCCTATCCAGTTCCACCCGGTGGAAAATTCGGCGTGATTGCCATCCTCATGATCATATTCATTAGTTTTTTCCTCATTGCCGTGGGTGCAATGAAAATAAATTGATTCTTCTCCCTTATTTTTTATCACTTGAAGCATTCAAGACCATGGAACTATTCCGGTAATGATGATTGATGAAGGTTAGTCTAATCTTCCCGAATGGATTTCTCGGGCGACGGTTCCGCTGGGACTTACCCATGCATCCTCCACTATCATTGGCATACTTGGCATCGATCACCAAGGAGGCAGGGCACGATGTGCAGGTGGTGGATGCCATGGCGGAAAACCTCGGCTTAACACCACTTTTCAGCAGGCTGAATCGTTTTCAACCGGATGTCATCGGTATCACCGCCAATGTTTCCGTTTCTCGTAAGGCGGAGCTCACTGCTCGTTACGCGAAAAAACTTTTCCCAAGAGCCATAGTTATAATGGGAGGTCCTTGGGCCACCATTGAATATGACAAAGTGATGGATTCAGGTGATGCCGATATCGTGGTCCTTGGAGAGGGTGAAGAAACCCTTCGGGAATTGCTGGGATGCATCCACGCTCCTAAGAAATGGCACCTTGTTAAAGGAATAGCATTCAGGGATGAGAGTGGAAAGGTGGTTCTAACTCAAAGACGTCAATTCATAGAAAATCTTGATATTTTGCCGTTCCCCTCATGGGAATTATTCCCTGATACTCGGAAATATAATTTCAATACCAGGGGGAATCCATTTTTTCCCGTCATGACATCACGTGGATGTCCATATGATTGCATGCATTGCACCAAGGTGGTTCACGGTTACAAATACAGGATGCGCTCACCGGAAAACGTGCTCGCTGAATTAGAATACCTGAAGGAGCGTTTTAACGTTAAGGTTATCAGTTTCGTGGATGACACGTTCACGCAAGACGTAACCCGGGCAGAAAAAATCCTTGACGGGATGATCCAGAAACGGTTGGGCATAAAATTTATGTTTTCCAACGGCGTGCGAGCCGACACCATCACCAGGCGCCTCGTGAAAAAACTAAAGGCCGCGGGGTGCTATTACGCGGGTATAGGGATTGAATCTGGAAATCAACGAGTCGTGAACCAGATAGGAAAGCGCTTGGATCTGAGAAAAGCAATCGAGGCAATCAAGCTCTTCAGGAAACACGGGATCATCACCGGTGCCTATTTCATCTTTGGGCATCCACACGATACCAAGGAAACCATGATGGACACGCTCGTGTTTGCACGCTCCTTGAATGCTGATTATAGCCAATTTTTCAAGGCAGTGCCGTTTCCCGGTACCAAGATGCACGAGTTAATTCAGGAGGAAGGGACATTCTTGCAACGCCGGAAGGAATGGAACGTGGACGGGTATAACATGGCAACGGCAAGCTTCAAGATTTGGGATTGCAATCCTGATGACGTGGAAGAAGTATTCAAGAAATCATACAGGTATTTCTACCTCAATCCAAGAAAGTTAATGACCTTGATTTCGCAAATCAGGTCCTTTCCAGAGATCAAGTGGTTCATCAAGTCCATCGTGCAGATTTTCTTAAAGAATCTGGTATGAACCATCATCTCCCGCCTCTAAACTAAAAACATGATATTTGGCTACCTTTTCAACCATTCTTTCCATTTCCAACTAATTCCCTGCTATTCTTGTGCCTCGTGATGATAGATCGCATTCGTTCTTTCAAGCCGAATTGGTATTGGATTTCCTTGCCGATGATCCACGCCAAGACGATGTATGACAAGAGTTGCCCTGTTAACCTGTAGATCAATCCAATGTAATACGGGTCATTATCGAGCAACGTGTTGATTCCCAGGTCGTTTACGAAATGAAGGGAAAACAAGTATATGAAAATGGAAATGCTTGCAAGCTGGTGCATCCTGGTGAATGTCTTCCTTGAACCCATGAGATCGATGCAAAGGAATGGAAACACCCATAGAAAATAACGCTGGTCGTACCATGGTTGAAAAATAAGATAGCAGGCTACTACCAATGAAAAGGAATGAAGGGACATTCCCTTCCCCTTGAATTCGATTAGGAAGCAAAGCAAGATTAAGCCACCCAAGATCATGGGAAGAAACCACGGCTTGTACACCAGCATCCAGAAAGATTGGTTTAGTTGCAAGCCAGACGTTGCGAATGTTGACCAGCCGTGAAACTTGGGAAAGAAAGATAGGAAAAAATCGAGCAAGGTTTCTTGGTAATACAATGAGCCAGCCAAGAAAAACGAAAATGCAATCATCCCGCTGATCACGCCATATTTTATCACTATCTTGACCTTCCTTTTGCTCAGGAGATGGATGATGATCAATATCAACCAAAATAGCGAGATGAATTTAACCAAGATGCTTATGGATAGCAAGATCGCTGCTAATTCATGCATTCCCTTGTAAAAGCAATAAACCCCCGCAATACCAAGTAGGATTGGAAACGGGTCTATGAATACCCTCACGTTGTAATAGTAAACCGGGATGGCAGATAACGCGTAGATGAGCATCCCGAATTCCATTTTTTGGTCACGAGGATTTCCCATTTTCCGGCTTGAATCACGGATCGAGGGTTCGGCACCCATCGCGTGGATCAAGAATAGGATTCCCAGCTCAAGTGCAACATTCAAGATGCTCATCGTGATTAATTGCCAAAATCCCTCCAAGAATTGCATGTATCCAAGATAATTGATGAGCAACCAGAACTGGTATCCCATGGGCATGCCATAGATGTAATCCGAGTACAATGATGGTGTGCCAAGAAATGTCCGTGCAAGGAGCTCGTAATATTCAACCTCGTTGGTGATATTGTACATGCCCAAGGCAATGAACAAGAAAACTTGGATGAGGATGATAGCTGAGCGGGTATATAGCGAGATGAATAAGATTCGCTTGAAATCCATCTTGGGATCAAGACGGAAGGCAACAATGGTGATGATATTCATCCCGCTGAAGATATAAATGAACACGTGGGGATCAAAATTCGCCTCATCATTCTTGAAAAACAGGAATTGCGCAATAGCTATCGCCACGCATGTTCCACATGTGAGGTAAATGTAACTTAATTCCTTGAAGGTAAATTCACGGTTCATGATAATCCCGCATGAAACCTCATTGCTACAACTCGAATCATTGTTGGAGATACCTTTCGGATATCTTATTGTAATATATAAGAGTGACCACTATTTTTACTTAGTTCCATCCACCCGATCGTGAATGCACCCATGAAGTTCCTGCTGGTATTTCCGCGATTCAAGTATCCATCTGGAGATCCTCCTGTTGGTCCACTAAGTCTCATCGCCTATTTAAGGCGGGAACTACCAAGTGTGCTTGTTGATTTTTTCGATGCAACTTTCACGCCCTCGCTTGATGCAATTGAGAAAAAGATAGAGCTTTTTTCCCCGGATCTCGTGGGGGTGTATTGTGCCACGCTGATGTACGAGGACGCCTTGAAAGTGGGAATCATTGCAAAGAAACACGGAGCAAGAACGGTTTTCGGTGGACCCCATTCTACCATGGCTCCCAAATCCTTGCTATCGAGATCGTGCGTGGATTTCGTGATCATTGGCGAGGGTGAACGTCCCTTGGTCCACTTGCTTGAATCTTACCCCGACATGGCAAAAATTGCAAAAAATACCGCTATCAAGATTCGGGGGATGAAAAACCAAGAAAACATGGCTAAATTACAACTTATCGATGATTTAGACGATTTACCCTTCCCAGCATACGACATGGTAGACATGGGACGCTATATTAGGCACTGGTTCCAAATGGACGTCGTATCGCCTGCTTTACGAGGCACTAACGTATTTGCGTCCCGCGGGTGCCCCTTTTCTTGCAGTTTTTGTCAACCAACCCTAACATCGCTTTTTGGCAAGAAAATTCGTTTTAAATCGCCAGAAAGGCTGATAGAAGAGATATTATTCTTGAAGGAACAATATAAGATTAACTCGTTCATCATTGATGATGATACTCTAACATGCAACAAGGAATGGCTATTGAAATTTTGCACATTGCTTGAAGAGAAAAAACTGTGCATGCAGTGGGGGTGCAATACACGGGTGGGTTTAATTAATGAAAAAATTTTGGAAATAATGAGCAAGGTTGGGTACAGGCGCATGATGGTCGGTATTGAGAGTGCTTCTCAGCGGATCTTGGATGAGGTTTACAACAAGGGGATCAAGATAAAAGATGCACCAGCATTGATATCAAGCGCCAAGGAACATGGAGTGAAGGTATTCGCGTATTTCATGCTTGGTGCTCCAACAGAGACATCGAGAGAAATGCAAAAAACAATTGATTTCGCATTCACCAGTGCCATCGATGAGGCCACTTTCTCCATCGCAACCCCATTACCTGGCACCTTTCTTGCATCACGGTTCATGCAGAACCATTACCGTGGAAATGATGATTTTTCCAAAGTTGATTACTACCGGGGAAATCCTCGAACGGTTTCAAGGAATATTCGTTCCCTGAGACTCAGGCAGAAGCTTGCCTTCCTTAAATTCTACCTTCATCCCAAGAGGATTAGTTTCCTGTTAAAATCCTTCTCATCGATTATCGCGATTCGCAAATCCATGCTCAAGCTAAAACGATTAGTGCAGGTGAAAGGAAGGTAATTGACAATAATCAATTCACTGGCTGGTTCCGCATATTGTTTATATTATTTGAAAATCTCTTTAGAATCACTGCCGTGATTATCCCATTGAAAGTGACACCCTATCGTGATTGAATTCACCATAGTTATCCCGATCTACAACCAAGCGACCACCCTCGAGACCAAGTTTTGGAGATTCATTGAATGGATCGATGCATTCACGGGGGAGCATCCAAGGATGAGCGAGCGGCTCGAGGTAGTGTTCGCGGAAGATGGATCTACCGATGGCTCACTCGGTATCATCAAGCAGTTATTACCTGACTTTTCCTGCCATTCACGAGTAATACATTCCAATACACGATTAGGCAAAGGGGGTGGATTCCGAAAGGGATTTGAAGCTGCAAGGGGCAAGTACGTGATTCTCTATGATACCGACATGGCAGTTTCCCCGGATCAAATACCCCGACTCTTTAATTACTTGAAAAAGGGGCATGATATAGTGGTGGGTTCCCGGAAACATGAAGACACGACCTTGTACAATCTTCCAACGTTCACGAGATACGTGTATGGCGTTTTACTTGGTTTACTTGCAAGATTCATGTTCCACTTTCCATTTGGTGAAACCCAATGTGGATTCAAGGGCTTTAATAAGGAAACCTGTGAAGGTATCATTAAATCAATGGAAATTGATGGATGGTTATTTGATCTTGAACTGCTTTTCAGGGCCTATATTTCGGGATTAGATATCATCGAGATACCGGTTACTTACGTGTACATCAAGGAAACGCAAATTCATAACGTGCGTGATCCCGTTCGCATTCTCAAGGATCTATTGAAAATGCGGGTCAAGCTATTCTCCTCCTACCCGTTACCTTTCATGAGTGGAAAGCGAAAATCCATCAAGCAAGCCTAGATGACATTAGCTAACATGTCTCGAGATGAACAGGTGGTATTCGATGAATGTCTTGAACCCTCGCACGATGCTCCACGCGTGATCGAGTGTCTTGATGCGCTTGAGAAAGTTTTTGATGTACCTGAAGGATATATTGAATCGCTTGGATAACCGGAAAAAATACTTTTCCACCATGGCTTTTTGCTGTTCTTGATTTGCTTCCAGGTAATCCTCGTTCTTCGCATAATAATGGAACCGGCTCCACTCCTTATTTTTCAGGATCTTTTGCTTCGTGGAGCGCTCATACAGATCCGTGCCAGGCAAGGGGATGACCTTGTGGATTTCAATATTATCAGGCTTGGTATCCTTGATCAATTGCCATGTCATGGCATAGTCCATCATGGTCTCCCCGGGAAAACCGTAAAGGAAGAAAACATGGAATGGCATTCCTGCATCTCGTGTTTTACGTATGGTGTCCTTTATCTGGGCAATCTTGATATTTTTATTCATCATTTTCAAGATCCGGGGGCTTCCAGACTCGATCCCATAATACACCTTTTGGCAACCTGCCCGTTTCATCAATTCCAGCAATTTCACCGTGAGCTGGTTGCTCACACGTCCCTGGCAACACCACTGGATATCTATCTCCCTTTCAAGAAGGAGCTCGCAAATCCTGCGAACCCGCCCTTGGTTAAGCAAGAAGACGGGATCCATGACATTGAAAATGCGGGCATTGAATCTCTCCACCGCATCCTTTATTTCATCAACCACGTATTCAGCACTGTGGAACCTGCATTTTTGCTTGTAAATCAGGTGATCTGCACAGAATGAACACCTGTTGTAACATCCCCTGCTCGTGAGAATATGCGTATCGACGGGATATCCATCTTTCATGTACTTCCTGAGCTTGGCGACATCGTACACGATGTAAGATACACCCATTTTTGAATACTCGTGTAGAGGCAGTAAATGCCTTGCGGGAAATGGCAATGAGTCCATGTCCCGGAGGAGCTCTCTTTCAGGGGTGGAGACGGGGTTCCCCAATTTATCTCGGAATGCCAATCCTTTCACGGTGGATAGATCCCGCCCATCTTCCAGTGCTGCAACAAGTTCTTTGAAGGTGATTTCCCCTTCGCCCCTCACGATGATATCTATGAGTTCGCATGCATCCAAAGTTTCTTCAGGTAGGGCAGATGCGTGCCACCCTCCCAAGATGATCCTTGCTCCGGGATGCAATGTGTGAAAAATCTTGATGGATTTCAGACAGTTATTCAACGTGGACGTGGTCGAGGTAAACCCGATAAGCTGGAAGTTGAATTCCATGGCTTGCTTGAAAAACTCCTTCTTGGTCTTAATAACGTTCATGTCCATGATCCGGACGGTATGTCCTTCCTCTTCAGCGATGGCTGCAAGGTACGCCAAGCTCATGGGCATTTCTTGTATCCTGAATGCCTTAAGATAACCCATGCCATTATATGTCGGGGGATTAACGAGAAGGATCTCCATGGATACTGCATTTCCTGCGTGAGGGTGATTATTTCGCAAGAACCAAGAATCGTTTGACTATGATATATCTTTTCCCTCTCGAAACTGATGGGGAAACAAGGCGGCATCGTGGGAATATTATTAACCAAGGGACATCAAGAATAACATGATTCCCATGGGCTTCACGCTCTCCCGGTTGGATAAGATCCTGATGATTTTTGCCATCAATGGAAGTATCATCACCTTGTTTGTCGGATTGGGCATGTTAGATATCTTGGAAAAGGATGAAGATGCACAATTCCATTTCTTCCTGCTTGTTCCCATGATTTCTTGGCTTTTCTTCATTCCATTCATTGGGAGAACCACTGAAAAGCAATTTCCCATGTGGAAATTGATACTTATCGTGTTAGGGATCAAGGCTGGGGTTGTTTTCCTACTGGAATTCATGAATGTGATATATTCAACCGATGTATTCTTCCCTGGCAAGGGTGATTTTGAAACCCTCTTGATTTATGCTGAAAATTTCATTCAAGGTGAATCGACTTCAATCATCCTTCCCATAGGCTCCGTTGAGATTTATTATCCCCCCGGGACGGGATTCATCGCCATTTTCTTGTCAATCATCAACCCGTGGGAAAATGCAGCCGTCTACAGGATACAAATCTTGTTATTTGAAGCGGGAA
>WJJB01000246.1 GCA_014729935.1 Candidatus Bathyarchaeota archaeon
CCCTTTAGCCAAGCTGTGGTGGTGGTATGAATACCTTGCGATAACCGGTTTGCTTCAAAGAAATGGCTTCCTCGGGACAAAGGTTGGCACACACCCCGCAACCAATGCAGTATTCCTCGTCAACAATGGCTTTATCTTCATCACCAACTTCGATGGCATCCACGGGACACCGTGATTCGCACGTGCCACAACCGGTGCATGTTTCGATATCCACCAAGGAGAGGTGGTTGGTTGACGTCAGGATGGGCAAAGCACCCCTTCGCCAGTAATCGAAGCCATCGCAGCAATCGGGGCAACAATTACAAATGCTGTTCTCTTCCTTGAAGATATTGTTCCGGTTATGGAACGTGCGGTGAACCAATCCTGCCTTGGCTGCCTTTTCCATGATTTCTCTTGCCTCTTTCTTGTCAACCCGCCTGGCAAACCCTTGGTTGATGACATGTCTTGCAGATTTACCGAAGGTGAAGCACACTTCAAGTGGAGCGTTAATCTCGCATTGATGACCGATCAAGCTCTTGAAATTCCTGCAAAAGCAATTTCCAACCGCGATATCATCGAATTTATCAATGATATCCATGACATTATTGGCTGGAAGTACTTTATCGGTTACCTCCTCTATTTCTTCGTCAATTACGATCTCTATGGGATCACCATCTTCACGGGTGGATATCGCTACCGCCCGGTCGAAAGCATCCTGTGCCTTGAATAAACCTACTATGCTTTCGTAGGAACCTTGGACCTTCTCCTTCAATTCTTCCAAGAGGGTATCGTATAATTTCGCCAGTTCCATGTATTTTTCACGTTCTTCACCTTCTGGCACTTTATTCATGAATGTATACTCGAACGCACCGGTTACTTCGATTGGTAAAAGTCTGTATACCATGATCCCGGTCGAGCTCGGCTGGTTGAAGATGAATCCCTTCTTGGCGATTTTTGAGGCAATCCTATCAATTTCCTTCTCATCCATCTTCAACTTTTTCACCAATTGTTCCATGTTAAGCGATTTCTTCGTCCTGTATGCCTTTGCAATGAAGTACGCGTCTTCCTCATCCAAGTAAAACTTCAATATCTCCAGTAGCGTATCCGATACCGGGAACGGAATGGGTCCCGCCCCGATTATGTTGGTCGCCGCGCGTTTCAAGTTCTTCTCGTATTTCGCTTTCAAGTCGCTCATTGTTTAACCCTTTCCTATTCGATCGATGCACGTGATGTAGTTCAAGGTTGGCGGGAACCCATAAAAAACTTTGGTTTCCTGATGGATTTTACCGCGAAACGGTTATTCTTCTCAATCACGTGAGGTACAAATCTCATGGCAATTACCGCATTCAAGTCTCAAGATGGAAAGCAATCTGGGAAGTTTCATCTTTATCCGGGAGTGCAATGACGACCCGTGGATAACTTGAATGATCTTGAGGGAACTTGGGGATCATTTACAAGGATTGAACCATTCCCTGTCACGTGTAGGTGCATCACACCATGGAGATGGATTCAAGAGCACGGGAGATACTGGAGATACAGAAAACAGCAATTAATGACCTCGAAATTACTGGTGCCATGGAGGACGCCATTGAACATCTTGCTTCAGCCGGGAATTCAGGTAGGCGCGTTATTACGACAGGCATGGGGAAGGCTGGCATCATTGCAACAAAAATGAGTGCCACATTGGCTAGCCTCGGCATCCCATCATTCTTCGTAAGTCCTGCAGAAGCAGGCCACGGTGACCTGGGAAGGATATGCCCTGGGGACCTTATAATCGTGTTCTCCAATTCAGGAAGTACTGGAGAGGTGCTTTCCATGATAACCAACCTTCATGATTTGAATGGCGGGGGAAACCATGTCATTACCATTGGAAGCAAAGATGATCCTGAAATACCCCACGACTTGGCGATTAGTTATGGGCAGTTGGAGGAATCCTGCGTTGTAAAAAGGGTGCCATCTACAAGTACAACACTCTTGCTAGTTATTGCCGACATACTTGCCATCACAGCTGCTGAAAGCTTGGGATTGGATGATTCATGGTTCAAGGCAAGACATCCAGGGGGATCCATCGGGAAATCCTACCGTGAGCAGGAAAAGTGAGCCAATCTTGGTTCCTGGTTGCAACGGTGATTCCACTTGCCATGAAGATATTACTTGAGGATCTTGCCAGTTTCGAAGTACCACAGGTATAAATCCAAGGCTGCCAACGAGATTTCCAGCTCTTCCGAGATTCCCCTCAATACATCTTCCACCTGCAGGTACCGTCGCTTCGTGAGCGTTTTTGGTTTCTTGATCAAGGCGTGATCGCAAAGGATATCAATAACATGGAAATCGATGATGGCGAGGTTCTCATATCCAACGTTTCGAAGAAAATGACTTGCCTCCTTGTATCCCAATCCTTTCACGTTTTTTACCAGCCATTCACGCAGGTTGAGTTCATCTTCGTGTTCGTCAAGTATTTCCTTGATGTTATCTCGGTATTGGCAACTCTCTTCCAGGTACGAGCCACGAACATTATAAAACCGATACTTGTTTTCTTTCAGCATTCTGGTGAATTCCATACTGGAATCCGTTGTGAGAAACCTGTCGCCGATCGCTTCGTGCACCTTCAAGCACATCTCGGCACTACAATTAGCTGTAAGGATGCAAAAGCAGAGCTCCTTGAATATATCATGGTTGGTGGCAGTCCTGAATTTCTTGAACTCCAGGAGCCGTTTCTCGATGGTTGATTGCACGGGGGTCTCGATGGTAGATTGTATCCTTGCGATGAGCTCGTGGCGACTGGGGGACATCGACTCGAATGGAGGCAAGGAGGGATTGTTATAATTATAGCGGTTTTAAAACATGACTGCGAACAGGACGTGAATGGATCGGTATTGTAACAAGGTCCTTTCCCCCTATCATCCTTAAATGGCTGGAAATGGACTCAAGAATGCTTGTACCGCAGCTTGCAGTTCGGCTTGCTACTGCAGGTCGCTATGAATGCCGAGTGCCCCATCATGGCAAAGCAAGTCCGCGATTGGTACCATGTGGTAGAAGCGGGTATCGAAGGAGTGGATTGCGGGAGCCTGAGCATCCATCCCGGTATCACTGCCTTCAGGACGGGGAGAGTGTACTCCGATCCCGATGCCCCTTGAGAAAGCGCCAAGAAAGGAAGCTCACACCAGCAGCCTCTCCAATGCTTATTGCCATTACAAGAATATTTACTAGGTATGGATTGGATATATCGAACGATTTGTAAATCATGTTGATGATGTGAATGTTGATAAATACGAAAAGGACCAAACTGGCGAATGCGATTATGAGTATTGCGCCATCATGCCATGTCACTCTATCCTGCCCTGCCATGATGTTTCACCTTCGCGGTAACGCTATTGGATGCTGCCATGTCCTGCCATCTCGTGTATTCCACTATTTTTACCCGCTTTCCGCCAGAAAGCCACGTCTTTTAGTTTAGGGCGTGGATGAATAACGGCTTCTGTGTTCGTCATCAATTTCAAAAATGCAATGTACAATGCACAATCGTGGTATAAATAAGAGAGTTATATGTAATAATTACAGTTGATGACTAGTCGCGGATTTTTTGGAAAAAGTTGGACATCATCGCCTCGTGGCCCCGGGCGTGGATTCAAGGGTTTTTCAAGTCTTGATGGAATGTCTTGCCATGAATGCAAATATTC
>WJJB01000247.1 GCA_014729935.1 Candidatus Bathyarchaeota archaeon
AAGCTGGCATGATTCATCCAGTGATAGAACCGCCGTTCATCTAACTCATCGGGATGCTCTTGTTGAACGGGACCGTCGGGGGCTTCCAGTACCTGCCGGTAGCTTAATACCAGTTTTTTTTCCCCGGTATCCAAGTTTACTAGGAAAACACCGTCTCTATCGATGTTGGGTAATGGTTCTCCACTTGGTAATGGCGCGCGTGCGTAAGAATACCCGCGTCGCGGGATCCTGGAAAAATCAAGGGTTATTCCCCACCTCCCGTTATGCGAGATGATATAGATGGGAAAATCCATGTCTCGAACGTGGTTGCCATTCACATCATGCACCCGAGAGATGAGTTTCCACCCTTCATTAATTTTCGTTTTCCCAGCCAGCGTCCTGGGGATGGCATCGTTGAAGATGAAGCGATCTTTCTTGCCTGGTATCCATTGTGTCATGGCTCCCTGTTGGTGGCACCATGCTTCTGTTGAGGTTATCCGAATGAATTCACGTTCAGCAATGTCTATGACTCCTACTTCCGCGGTTTCTCCCTGCAACGGTAATCTACCATCATGTGGAACTTTCAACGCGAGATGGAACCTATTTTCTATCGAGAAGGGATTTCGATCATAATACCCGAACAGGTAATGCCCCTCTTGGGGCGTGATATTTATCCAATTAAGGTCCGGGTGAATTTTCTTTTCACTCTTTCTTCTCTTCTTGAGCCATCGAGGCATTTCTTTCAATCCATTTGATATTTCTATCGAATTGTTGGTTAATCCAAGGGGATGGTGCATTCTTTTTATCTATTTTGCGAAAATGGAGTTCGATTTGCGTTCTACGTCCCGCGGTGAGAAACCGTTACTTCAAACCTAGACGTGCGACATGAAGTTCCGGTGTCGAATCTCGAACGTGGTGGCTGGTCCACCATAAACGAGTTGATGAAATGACCGTCAATGGCTACCCCGGCGTGCGATGCTGGCAACGGCATGGTGCGAAGCCCGGGGGACAATGTAGCCCGACTGCCAGCCACGAGGCGGGGAGGGAGCTAGCCAAGACGCCCATGGCAAACGATGGTGAAGGAATGGTAAACCCCGTGATTGAAGACAGGCGAAAGGTGGCTGAACACGCCTGAACCAAAAGTTGCGCGGACAGGTGGCGTTGTTGTCAAGTCAACGCCTTGTCATTCGTCGTTCCGCCGGGGGATAGTTCCTGCCTACAGGCGTCGATGAATGTCGATACCGGGGAACATGGTAAGCCCGACGGCCGGCCATGAACCGGTCCATGGGGAACGTGGCGACGCGAGACGGGTTCTTGGGGCTCGAGCCGTGTGCCGGGAAACTGGCACGCACGGTTCCGAGAAGGGGGGCACGCCGTGAGGCGCGCTCCCTATCCGATATTCTGGACATCGATGATGTCACGCTGTCGCTGTTACTTGAATGGGTGGTCACGGGCACTCGCCAGGTGACCGTGTAGCTCCCGCGGATAATAACGTGTCCATTGGTATCTTGGGCATTTCTCTCTTTCCCCCGTGTGTGTTTTGCCGCTGCTTGAATTTAACCAGAAAAAGAAGTCCCCGCCCTGAACTGAATTGAACTGAACTGAAGGGCGGGGCCAACGCTGCAAGATTCACATTCCTCTCGTGCCATATAGCCTTGATAGCAATGAGATGCGATTTTAATGAAGGAAGCTATTCCGTCATCACGCTTACTTCCCATCATGCTTGTTGCGTCAACCATCGGCGGAAGCTATTCGATACGGGGGACATTATCACGCAACTGAAGGAGATCAACATCGAGGTGTCAAAGAGGTACGATTGGGTGTGCTCAACCAGGAAACAGGTTTGGATCACCCGCATGTGCTGGTAAGGCCACGCTAATATCACGGGTGTCGAGGTATATCAATTCCCTGGAAGGAATCTTCGCAAGACGCCTGTTTCAGGAGTTCCCGGGGATAAGAAGAAAATTATGAGGTGTTCATCGTTGGAGTCCGAGTTATTTCTCTTGCATGACCGGGCAGGTGGCTTTGGATGCCCTCAAGAGACACGTGGACTCGCAAGGCGATAGATAGACGATAGTTTCAGAAATTTTTGACGCCCTCGGGTTTATAAATAGCGAGGCGTATGGTATGCTTGCTCCTGAGCTCCTGGCCTGGTTCACCGAGTAAAAACCAATCGAGGGGCTTGGGCTAAAATCATCCCCCATGACGATGGCGTGCTACTCACGCAAAAACTTCGGATTCGATCGACAGAGAACAAGAAACGGTGTGGTGGGCGTTATCCGAGAAGCGCCGCCTCGTGTATACCTTCGCGTTGGCGGAATGTATCGACACAATCAACATCATGATCTTGTTCCTGCTGAACAGCGAGAACGGTGACTACGATTTCCTATTGCCGAACCCCCCGGTGAACGGGGAATCGTTCCTGGACCGCTTCCCGAAGGCGAACGGGCGATTTGCCGCGATGCAGGGGCTCGCTCGTGTTAGAAGCAGCGATGCTCTCGCGGTGAGCTCCAGCCATGAGTCCAGGTCGGAAGCCCCAGCCTTCAGGCTGGGATTAGTTCACATGGTGGAATTGATGGATGTCCACACGTGTGATGGTCGATAGCACGGGAGCTCGCAAGATTTGAAAAAAACCGAGCCTTGATGTCCCATGGTATATCTTACACCCATTGGGACGTCTTGAATTATTGCACGAACATGTGTTCAAAAAATAGAGAAACGCGTTTTGGTAAAAATACAACCAAGCTGAGTGGAATGATACACACATGGCCGGGAAAGGTGAACAAGTAAACTTGAAAGATCCTTTAATCATTTGTGGCTGGTGCACCGAGGATCCAACCACGATGGCATTCGGTTCGAATCGCAGCATCCCTCCCCTGCTTTCCACGATTGCTTACACCAAGGAAAATCTTTGTTATATTCAAGGACCAGCGGGTATCTTGGAGGAGAACAAGTACTATCTTCTTGAATCCATCGGTGTTGTTAACGAATCTCAGCCCTTGTTAATCCAAGCAATACGCCAGGTGGAGTCTATTGACATAGGAAAAAGAGTTACCGTGAATAATGTTACTGAATGTTTCGCATGCGCGTGCCCGGGGCACCATCGCATGGGCACAAGGAGTAAAAGCCATTTTTTCCACGATCAATCCGGTAACACCTACACCATTTCATCCAATGGGAACCTGGGTACCGCGTTGTTGGATGCAATTAGACGTGAATTCAAGTGTTTCCATTCCAAGATGACCAACTTGATCGTTCACGGGAATCCATTTGGATCAAAATTCTCGAAGCGAAAGGATAAATCCTTCATTCACGAGGAAACCAGGAAATGTCTCAAGACGGTTTATCGTGAGGGATATTTCGACCATGTTTCCACCATTCTCGCGGAGAATCCCCCATTCATCGATGAATCCATCCCTTGGCACCAACAACTCGAAAAATTCTTGGATTGGTTGAAATCCATACCACTTGCTGTTGCCCTGATTAGTCTGGTATCGAATTTGGTGGAGAATCACTTTCGAAAGAAGTACCGTTACCCCGGTCGGCTCCCAGCGGATAATGATCATGTTTTGAAAAAAGAAATGCACCAACAGGTGTTCCACCTGGTTCATGAAGTTCTACAAGTCAATACGGGCGAGGTTATCGATCCATTTCCTGATCCACGTTTCCAAGAAATCATGATAAGGGATAAAGAAAAGGGGGAAGCCATCATTTCTTCCATCACCACACAAATCATGGAGGAGCACCCTTTTTCGAAAGAGACGCATTTTGCGGGAGGATCTCAAGACCCTGGTAGTGGTTCGGAAGATGATCCAAACAAAGCA
>WJJB01000248.1 GCA_014729935.1 Candidatus Bathyarchaeota archaeon
CTCCACGCCCTAAAGGACGTGGTTTCCTCGGGGGTTTACGGATGAATGATGAAGAAAATCGTTCAAGACCATCTACGACAGATTCACGCAATCATGAAGATAAAGGAAGTGAAACTGGGGGAAATATCACCCAAACGGGGAAAGGGAAGATTGGGAGAAATTTGGTTCAAGAATGGGAGGATCTTGAGAAAAAATTCCTCAAATTTAAGAAGAAAATGACTCGAAAGGTTTTTGATAAACTGGAGAATCTTGAAAACTTGCGATACAAGAATTTAAAAAGAAGGGATGAAATTACCCAGAAAATCCAAGAAGATTGGAACGCGTTCGAACAAGACGTGCAATATGCCATAAAGACTTCCCGTGAGGCTCGAGAAAAGAGAAAGGCAGAATTCAAGGCGAAAATGGAAGCTAAAAAGGAAGATATTAATAACCGAATGAAAACGTGGAAGAAGAATTACCAAAATTGGGTGGCAAGGATCCAACGGCGCGCGTGGATGTTTTTCATCAAATTTTTGGTCGTTGTAATTCCGATCATAATCATTTTCGTCATAATAGCAGGCGTTTTTAATTAATCAGCAGATACAGCCCATGAGTGCAGGAGATCATCCATGAAATATTTCCACAGGCTAATCTGTTGCAAAATCATTGGAGATGGTGTTCTAGAAAAGGTAATTACCAAGCTCCATCAGCTCGATTTCTCAGATATAACAAGGTCCGAATTTCTGGGAAAGAGAGGATCGAAAACCATGTTAAAGAGAGATTTGGATGATATTTACAGGTTACATCTCCGCGTTTACACGATAAACGAAACAAATTATGTTCTCATCCACAAGGAACCACAACCATCTCCAAAGGTAGATGATCTTAAATTTCACGTGAAAGGTTTTTTCAACCGGTTATTCTCAAAAGCCCGACGTCTATTCAAGGTTGGCAAGGAAGATTCCCCAGATAGGAGATTTACCAACCATAAAGAACGAGCCGAGCTAAGTGATTATAAAGCAGGATGCACGGCATTCAGGGAGATTTTAGCAAGAGAATCCCCTCGAATGCTTGATTTACTGGATTTTCATATCAGCGAACAGGACCAGGAATTATTCTCTATCACCTTTGGCAATGTCAGTAGTGTAATGCCTGTTGAGTTATTAATCACCAATTTCAAGGAGAATCTCGAATATGGTGCAGTTCGTGGGATCAAGTCGAATATCTTAACAATATTACAGTACATGGGATTTAAGAATATACACGAGGAGGACTTGATCGCCTTGCTGGCGAATGTTGATGATAAAATCGAACGAACGATGCTAGCCAAGAATATTCTCGGGTATTTTTCTAGCTTGAAAATACCAGAATTGGATTTTCACGTGTTTCTAGTTCAAGAGAAGTTCGCCAACTCCACATTACCGGTACTTGCATCGACTTTGAATAGATCCAAGCATGCAATCATCTTGAACGTGATTATTTCGGGAACTGCCCATGAATTTTCAAATTCATCGATGAGAAAAATCAAGAAAATGGATATAAATATCGCGGATATAAATATCTCTGCATTATTTCAATTATTCGAAATTTTTGTGAAAAATCCGTTTTCTAAAGATGATTTCATCGAAATTATTAAAGAAAATCGTAATATAACCAGGGATGCAATAAAAAATCTTGATTATGCCTCATTAGGAACCGAGGACCTTAAGAGATCCATCATGGGGGTGCTTGAATTTCTTTCGGAAAATGAGGGATGGCATGAAACGAAGAAGGTAATAAGAACCCTGAAAAACCAAGATGCTCGATCGCAATCGACTGGTAATCATTTTCGCCAGGTTATTGATTTTCTGAAGAATCCCCTGTTCATGCTGGTAAACACGAGGAAAAGGGGCAAGCTTATCAAGGGAATTGAAAACCGGGATGAATTTAAGATAAAACTCAACAAGTTACTCAAAATATTACAGGATCTTGACTTACCTTGAATTAGATGCCCTGAAAGCCACAGGCCACTCAAGCCACCCATAGCACATTATTGAACTTGAACCGTCTACTTTTCCATCCACAGATTCTAGCGTTTCGGGAATTTCCTTTCTCTTTTACCCGTCTTCCACCAGGAATCCACGTCCTGTAGCTAGTTAGGGCGTGGTAGTACAAAATGCAAGTATTTCTCACATGAACGCGAATAAAATGAAATTGAACAGGAAATGAAGGCTGATGGGAAGAACTAGATATCCATGCCCCATTTGTTGCATCAAGCATAATATAATACCCCACGTGAAGTAATACGGGAAAAAATAGACGCATGTAAAGATATTGAAACTCGGAATCACGTGATACAAGGCAAAGGAAATCGAAGAGATGTTGATTCTTTTACCAAGAGAACCATAGTCCACTTTCAAGAGGAATCCCCTGAAAAAAATTTCCTCGTTGAATGCCAAGATAAGCGAGATCATGAAGAACATGGGTATGTCTATTGGAGTCGGTTCTATAACAGAAAATTCATTTGCATTATCAATGGCAATTGCTTGCGCTTTCAGGAATGGATTACCCCAGAAAATGTGAATCAATCCCGTATTGAATCCAACGGTTGGAACGAGGAACATGACGCTGCAAATTCCAACTATGATGGACGGGTAAAGTAAATAATCCCGTTTATTCAATGATTGTCTTAAAAGGTTCCTTAAATAATCCTTAAAAGAAATATTCCTTTTGCGGGTGTACAGCAATATTGGAACGAGGAAACAAAATTCCAAAAGAGAGAGCAAGAAAATCAGGGCACTTGTTCCATGTACTGCTATGGATAAGAACATCTCGTGAACCTTACCTGTTCTTGGTGAAAGAATCTTCGAGAATCTCCAGTTGAGGGGGATTTTTCAAGGGATATTTACTATTCAAACATGCGGTACAAAGACCCGTTGCATCTATTCCAATTGCTTCTAACAAACCATCCATTTCTTGATAAACCAAGGAATCGGCACCGATGTTCTTGCATATTTCATCAACCGTGAGATTTGCAGCTATTAGTTCCTCCCTGGTGGGAAAATCTATCCCCATGTAGCAAGGATAACGAATCGGAGGGCATGAAATCCGTAAATGAACCGATCTTGCCCCATGTTGCTTCAAGAGACGCACGATTTTTCTTGTGGTGGTTCCCCTGACGATGCTATCATCAATAAGTATCACGTCCTTTCCTTTTATGATCTTTTTCACCGGGGTTAGTTTCAAGTTAACCAAGGAGCGACGTTGGTCTTGCCCGGGCATTATAAACGTCCTGGTAATGTACCGGTTCTTCATTAATCCCTCTTCGAATGGCAGGTGTGCGCTTTGCGCGTAACCTAACGCTGCCGAGCGCCCCGAATCCGGGCAAGGCACTACAATGGTGTTATCAGAATTTATTCGATTTTTTCTAGCTAGAATTGCACCCAATCGCTTCCTAACATCATACACGGATATTCCATCTAGCTCGGATGCAGCATTTGCAAAATAGACGAATTCAAAGAAACAAAATGCTTTTTGAGGTGCTTTTAAGATGGTTTCAGTGTGGATTCCGTTATTGTATTCCACGTGAACGATTTCTCCCGGTTTCACGTGAGCAAGGACTCTTCCAGACAAGGCATCAATGGCACAAGTTTCCGAAGCCAAAACCTTGACTTCAATTTTTTCCTCATCACCAATCATGAAGGACCCAATACACAAGGGTTTGAAACCCAATGGGTCTCGGAGAGCATAAAGATCTCCATTTTCAGTCATTAAAATGATGGAAAAACTACCGTCTAGTATTTTCATTAATATGGTAAAAATTTCAGTCCAATCATGTGTCACTGCGTGGGTAGCAGCGATGATGGTGGCGATGACTTCCGTATCCACGTCCGTGGTAAAGACATGACCCTTGGACTCCAGTTTCTTGCGCAGGATGTTATAATTCGTGATGGTACCATTGAACGCAATTGCGAAATTAACCTCGTTGGATTCGTATAGAAACGGTTGGGCATTTTCAACGCTGGAAGATGCAACGGTCCCATAACGCACGTGTCCAAGAGCCACGTTTCCCAATAATCCTCTTATTTTACTAGGTTTCAATACCGAGTTAACCAATCCATTTTCCTTAATAACCGTGATTGGCTTGTACGGGTCGGTGATTGCAATCCCCGCAGCTTCTTGACCCCGATGCTGCAATGCCATTAGTCCAGTATATACATATTTTGCAACATGTTGGCTCTTGTCATCACATAGGATGCCCAATACACCACAATGTTCCCTTGGTTTCTCTTGACGATTTGTTTCCTCCAGGCGGGCCATGGCTAGCACCGTTTATCAGGTTTACACTTTATATCAAGTGTTCAATAACATAATCTCTTGCATTTTGGAAAATACGAATCCCGTTTTCCTCATCATCACCAAATCCAGCCGTCCACCTTGGATGGTTATACCTCAGCAGGTACCTTTCTGGATGTGGCATCAATCCAAGGATTCTACCAGTTGGATCGCAGATCCCGGCAATGTCCTTCAAAGAATTCCCGGGGTTATGGGGGAATGCGCCGTTCGCCGGGCTTTTATCATGCTTCATGTACTTGAACACGATTTGATCATTCTTTTCCATTTGATCAAACACGTGATCCTCTTTCACCACGAATTTGCCCTCACCGTGAGCTACAGGGAGTTCAATGAAATCGATTCCGCGGGTATATACGCATTTTCCACTATTTACGTTCTTGAGTTTCACCCAATCACAATAAAAGTGGCCAAGATCGTTGTACGTGAGGGTTGCCTGAATTTTAAAATCTCCACCAACTGCAGGCAAAAGGCCAGCTTTTACAAGTATTTGAAAACCGTTGCATATTCCAATAATCAGTTTATCATTGGCGAATGATTTGATTTGGTCTTCCAACTTGAATAATAGTTTATTTGCAGCCACTTTACCAGATGCGATATCATCACCATAGCTGAATCCTCCAGGTAGAGCCAATAATTGAAATTGCTCCAAAATACTTTTATCCTGTAATAATTCATTCACGTGTATTTCTCTAACTTCGAATTTTGCCATCGAAAGCGCCCGCGCGGTCTCAACATGGCAATTAGTACCCGGAAAGATAATTACGATTGCGCTTGGATTTTCCACATCACTCACCAGATGTTCCTAAATAATGTTCTAGATCTAACGGGGCTTGCCACGCTCTCTTTAAATCCGAAATGCTTTCATTGATAATGCAATTTCCATCAATTCCCTCCACGAGAAGCCTCGTATCTGACGTGACTTCACCAATAATTCCCATAATTTTACCTTCCATTGCCTTGATAAATTCATCTTTTTTCCCCTTTGGTATTTCTACCAGGATCCTTCCATTTGACTCCGAGAAGAGCAAGATATCATTAAGTGGATCTTCCGTGAAATCGCGTGGTACATTTTTTAAATGTATAGTTGCCCCAAGCTCACCAGAGAAGCACATTTCTGAGATACTAGTAATCAAGCCACCTTCCGAGCAATCATGCATAGAAGCAATAAGTCCGTTATTCATGCATTCGTGTATCGCCCGGTAATGGTTCATGAATGTGTGAGTGTCCACGGTGGGAACCATCGTATTTTTCTCCTCCAGATTTCTTGTTTTCAGGTAATGGGAGCCTCCAAGCTCGTCCCGTGTCTCACCGACAATACAAAGGAAGTTTCCTGGAGATTTTAGAAACATTGAGGGAACATTCCGAATATCCTCCACCTTCCCTATTGCAGAGATTAGCAAGGTTGCCGGAATTGATATCACGCCGTCGTCAGTTTTATACTCGTTATTCAAGCTATCCTTTCCTGAAATGAAAGGTGTTTCAAACCCCGTTGCGATATCCTTGCAAGCTTTGCAGGCAAGTATCAACTTTGCCATGTGCTCCGGATCTCTCGGATTTCCCCAGCAAAAATTGTCCAAGATAGCCACATGGTTTGGATCTGCTCCACAACATACGATATTGCGCAAAGCCTCATCAATGCTTGATGCAGCCATCAGGTATGGATCAAAATCTCCATAAAATGGATTCATCCCATTTGAAAGAGCTATGCCTGCCCACGATGCAGGATCGGGTTTAATTACCGAACCATCCCCCGGACCGTCATTCTTGCATCCTTGAAGAGGTTTCAAGATGGTATTTCCTTGGACTTCCGAGTCATATTGTCTCACTATCCATTCTTTACTACAAACGTTCCATGATGCGAGAATTTCCTTCAACAATTCACCTGGTGCATCAGAGGGTTCGAATCCCTCCATCACGGGCACTCCCTGCCTCCATGTGGCCTCCTTCTCGGGAAGAGGCACTCCATTATGGAGGAAATCCATTTCAATTTCACCAACCTTGAGATCCCCATATTTAAGTACTAGTTTCTTATTCCCGGTGATCATACCCACGTGGTAAACTCCCACGCCTTCTAGCTCGAAAATTTCCTTAAATTCTTCGAAATGTTCAGGGGGCACAGAAAATGCTTGTCGTTCTTGGGATTCAGAGATCCAAATTTCCCAAGGAAGTAAACCCTGGTACTTCAATGGCACCTTCTCAAGATGTATTTCGCATCCAAGCTCTGCTCCCATCTCACCGAATGCAGAGGATAACCCGCCACCGCCGCAATCTTGAACAAAAGTATACAAGCCCTTATCCCTTGCCTTGAACATTGCTTCCATGAACATCCTCTCGGTGATGGGATCACCTATTTGCACGGGATTGGAGCTTGTGTGTTTGTCCATCTCTAAAGAAGCAAAGGTAACACCATGAATACCATCTCTTCCTGTTTTTCCCCCGATGACAACTAAATAATCACCAACATTCGGTTCTTTATTTTCTGAGGGTTTACCATTAATTTTTCGTGGGATTATACCTGCTGTACCGCAAAACACTAGCGGGTTTCCGAGGTATCGCTTGTCAAAATACACGGAGCCATTCACGGTGGGAATTCCCATTGGATTCCCGTAATCGCGAACACCAGCAACAACGCCTTTCATGATCTCTTTTGGATGGATGATGCCTTCAGGTACCTCATCCCGTGAGATATTTGGCTCCGAAAAGCAAAAGATGTCGGTATTGGCTATCGGTTTCGCACCCATTCCAGCAGCCAAAATATCCCTGATGACACCACCTATTCCCGTTGCTGCACCTCCGTATGGTTCCTTCGCGGAGGGATGATTGTGAGTTTCTACCTTGAAGCAAATATTAAAATTTTCATTGAATTTGATGATACCTGCATTATCCTTGAAAACGGAAACACAAATATCATCTTTATCCCCATTTTCCCGTATGATTCGAGTTGCGGCAAAAATAGTTTCTTTTATGAGATTATCATACATGAGCAATTGCTTCTTACCGACATGATCCGTTATTTCCAGGCGAGCTGCACTTTTCAAGGTTTTATGAACGCAATGCTCGCTCCAAGTCTGAGCGAATGTTTCCAATTCTATATCTGTTGGTTCCCGGGATAATTCCTTGTAATGGGCTTGAATGGCCTTCATTTCCTCGAGATTCAAAGCCAACAGCCCTTTCTTGGAGATCTCGATGAGTTCCTCATCATTCGCATCAATAATTGGAATATCTTGTACAAGGGCATCATCGTCCACGGTTGTAGAGAGATCATATCGTGGTAGGACGATCTCATTACTTGATATATTAGCAAATTCTACAATGGGGTTGAAAACATCATGGAGAGCATCGATTAATTCCTCGGTGGAATCAACACCCCAGAGAGCAATTAAAGTAAACGAGTGCACAAAATCGTTTGAATTGCCATTTTGTTCCAAACCTAAATCATTAATGGCGATGGAAGCAGTATGACCCACATTATCCGTCACTCCCGGCTTGTAGCCCACGGTGATCAATGTTGAGTAACCCTCCCAAGGAATCTCATCAATGGAGTATGATTCAACAATGGGGTCAACGAGTAGAGAATTACCTATTGTATCCAAGGTCTCGTGTGAGTACCGTTTCTCAATGGAATAGCCTTTAGCTATCCTTAGCATTTCAATATCAGAAGCCAGATTTTTAGACAATTGTTCCCCGAGAGATATTTCATCGGGCTCCATTTCTCCAGATTTTGAGAAGATAAGAATCATTCCACTCACGGAATCCACCTACCATTCTTATGAATAGAAATTGGAAATACTTATTTCAAGTACCCCAGTTCAACCAATTTTCCACGAATTCTATCGAGGGGATGATCATCGGGAGAGATTACACTCAAATTGAAATCAAGTCCCGTTAATATTTCATAATTCTTGATATACCTTTTACACAAGGAGATCTTAATATCCTCGTCTACAGGAGGGATTTCCCCATCGCCCATGAATCCTTTTTCGATACGCAACCAATCACGAATGAATTCCTTATCCAAGATTTCAGGATCCATCCCCGCGTTAAATCTTTCCTCATAAGTTGATTTCATCCAATACCTGCTTGAATCAGGTGTGTGGATCTCATCAATAACCACCAAGTTCCCCTCTCGGTCAATCCCGAACTCGTATTTAGTATCTACAAGTATTAAACCATGTCTTGCAGCCAGATCTGTTCCAATGGAGAATAGCTTTTTCGTGTATTCTTCCATCTTCAAGTAAATTTCTTTTTCAACAATACCCTGGTTTAAAATCTCATCCTTTGAGATTGGTTCATCATGACCGCTAGAAGCCTTGGTGCTTGGTGTGATGATGGGACCCTCGAATTCCTGGTGCTTTTTCAAACCTGAAGGTAGTTTGATACCCGAAATTTTAACGTCCTGATCTTTCTGGTAAGCTCTCCAAGCAGAACCGGTAATGTAGCCACGTATCACCATTTCCACGGGAATGGGCTCGCATTCCTTCACGATCATTATGTTGGGATCGGGAACTTTAATAACATGGTTTGGAACTTCCTTTGAAGTTTCTTGGAACCAAAACGCAGCAATTTGGTTCAAAACCTGTCCCTTATAAGGTATTAAGGTGATAACCCTATCAAATGCGGATAATCTATCAGACACGATTATCACTCGTTCGTCATCAGTACTGTAATTGTCTCGAACCTTGCCCTTGTAATAATGCTTGAATTGTTGGGCGAAATTTGTTTCCTTGATCAAGAATCCTTTATCAAGAACTTCCTTGATTTTTTTGTCTATATCCATAATATATGACACCTGAAGTAGATGCACCAAGCCGTGGTTCTCTTGAAAAAGCAAGCTTACTTGAGCATGATAGAAAAAAAACTCATTTGTTACATACTTAATATCATGCCTTTTGCAAAGGAATTTCCTCTCAAATTATTTCAAATAATCATTCCAACGAACAATACCAATGGACGTGAACTCATTATTTACCAAAATTGCCTGCGTGGAATATTTATTGACGATGGAACCGATTTCTTAACCTAAAAAAATCACAGCAACCTATTTGGTTCCCCACCAAACTATAAATACGAGAAGCTCCCATAGAAAATTATGGAAACAAATACTTCAAGTGAATTAATCAGCGAATCGCAATTCAAGGAATTAAAGGCCATTAAGAAGCAAACGGTTGCTGATCTGTTAAACGAGCTTCATCTTGAAGATGCATATCTCGCAGTCCTCGTTGATGGAGAGAAGGCGGATTTAACTGATGAAATTCACGAGGGCCAAAAAATAATCATTCTCCCCAAGATCGCGGGTGGATCCATTTAATTCACCAGTTCTAACTAGCTGGTGAAGGTTCGTTGCGGGTCATCATTCTTGGGACGGCTGCAAGCATTAGTTCAAGGAAGAATCGGTTACCTGCCATAGCCGTTCAAAACGATTCAGGAGAAATCCTCATTTTCGATACTGGTGAAGATATTCAAAGATCATATAGTGAAGCCAATCTTAAATTTAACAAACCAACCTCCATCTTCATCACCCATCTCCATGGAGACCACGTGATTGGATTGCCAGGATTATTGTTCAGGATGGACCTACTTGGAAGAACACGAGCAATAGACATCTTTGGGCCACCAGGAATCCACCTATATATCGATACGCAAGGGTCCACCATTGGATTATTACCCCGTTTCAAAATGTACATTCATGAAATAAACTTGAAACAAAATGTCATTTACCACTACCCCCCTAAATTCAAGGACATGGCAATTCTTGGTGAAAGTGTTGAACCTATCAAGGATAGCATCAAGAATGGTGTTATATTAAAGAAGAAAGGTTATGAAATCATTGCGCTTGAGGCTGATCACACATCTGAGCATCCATTCTCCTTCGTCTACATGGAAGCAGATAAATTGGGAAAATTTAATCCAGAGAGAGCTTTAGAACGAGGTATTCCCCGGGGGCATCTATGGGGGAAGTTACACGAAGGACAACCTGTCAGGTTACCAGATGGTGGATTAATCGATCCTGAAAAAGATGGTATTGTTGGGAAACCGAGGAGGGGAAGAACTATCTTGGTAAGTGGTGATACGCGACCCACCGAAGGCATTATTACTTTTGTAAAAACCCATCAAGTAGATTTACTCATTCACGAGGCAACATTCTTGGATGAATTACGCGACGTGGCTAAAGAAAAAAAACACACAACAGCAAAAGAGGCAGCCGAGATTGCGGCTTGCGGAAATGTATCTAAATTAATAATCACTCATTTTTCATCGAGGTATACATCATCAGATTCACAAGCATTATTAGAACAGGAAGCAAAGCAATCTTTCCCAAATACGATAATCGCAAAGGATATGCTTGAAATTCAACTTTGAATTAGCACGTCCTAAATAGCAACGGGGAAAGCATCCTCGCGACCGTGTTCTCCTCAACGAACTCCCCCCGATAATGCTGAAGTTGCTGGTTTTCTTTTGGCAAGAAAGGATGCAACGATTCCTTGAAAATGACCATACCAAAAACCATTATATCATTTACACGTTTTCTGATTTGTAGCTAATCATGGAATTAGAGAGAAAATGGCATTTATTATCCTGGAGAATATAAGGAAGCACTACGAAATAGGAGATTTCTTGGTATTGGCACTTGATGGTATCGATCTTTCAATAGGGAAAAACGAATTTGTAAACATACAAGGAGCATCGGGTGCTGGTAAAACTACCTTGTTGAATATCATGGGGAGTCTCGATAAACCGACTTCTGGAAAGGTGCTTATTGATGGTATCAACATTGCTACCCTCACCGAGGAATCATTATCACCTTGGAGGGCTGTAAACCTTGGATTTGTCTTCCAATCATTTAATCTAATCTCCACGTTGACAGCTGAAGAAAACGTGGCTATACCCGCCCTATTATGGCAAGAAAATCAAGACGATGTTGCTAAAAGAGTCACTGAATTGCTTGATATGGTGCAAATGCATGAACGGGGAGATCATTTACCCATGCAGCTTTCTGCTGGTGAGAAACAGAGAATTGCCATTGCACGTGCCCTGATGAATGATCCTCCCCTTCTTATTGCAGATGAACCAACTGCCAACTTGGATGCAGGAACAGCCACGATGATCATCCAAATTTTCAAGGAAATAAAGGAAAGTGGTGATAAAACCATCATTATTGCATCCCATGACGAGAGGATGGCTCAACTTGCAACTCGGAACTTGTTCATGAATGCTGGAAAACTCGAAGAGATGGGGGAAGATGGATAAATGCCTTCAATTGCCTTGAACGAATTGCGCAGGTCCAAGAACGCTTTAAAACCTATTTTCCTTTCCAGCCTATTAATTTCCATGATGATATTTAGCGCTGCACATGTTCTCTCCCTTCTTCTTGGAAATTTGAAGGTTTACCAAGACGATATAAGCTCCATGGTATATAATTATTCAATCATCGTGGATACCATCTCATTCACGATTTTCTTCACCATTGTCGCAATCATCATGGGATTATTCGTTTCTTGCATCTTTTCCATCCAGTATATTGAAAGGAGGAGAAATGATATTTCAGTACTGAAATCTACTGGAGCATCGCAAAATCACATCAAGACCTTTTTCATGATTCCATTGTTGGTACATGTAACTTTGGGTACAGTAATAGCGGCAATCGCGAGCTTCATCACCTTGAACCTGGCATTACCAATAACTGGGAACCTTGGCCCGGTTTATTATATGGTTGTGATTGGTTTTTCCATTGGGAACGTTGGGGTGGTTGCGGGCACTATCTACATGAAGATTCTTTGGTTAACCAAGCGTACGGTAACGAATTTGTTAGGAAAATCATATAATAGGGATTATTTAAAAGCAAGAAAGAAAACCCCATTTACGAGGATATTTGGAAAAACTCGTAGGTACCTCTTGCTTGCCTATAAAAACCTTAAAACGCGAAAACATGGGTTTTCCAGGATATTCATGATTCTTTCGTTAATATGCACGATTGTTGGCACCGTGTTCACCGCATCCTTCGTGATAGGGGGAACCTATAAATCCTTCTTGAGAAACGGCATGGGGGGAGATAAGTACCAAGCAACAGTGATCATTGGCCATGAGGATATCACCACTGGGATCATGGATGCATATAAATCCTTTTACATTCCTTCGGTTAACCCAAGTTTTCCTAACGCCACTAATAACTCAATTTATGAAATGAATACAACATTATTCAACCAATCCCTGGTTGAATTCGAAACCCTTCAACTTGATTGGCGCATCGTGGATTATTGTGAAATTGAAGAAGAACAAGGCTATATAATTGATGGAAGCACTGGGCAATACGAAACCATTGGCGATCACAGGAAAGCGAGCGCGATAGTGTTTGGGGTGAATCCATCCACGGTTTTCAATGAATGGGATGATGGCAATACAATCAACCTTATTGACAACACAACATTGATCGTCGGTGATTCCATCGCGGGTTTGATGATCGATAATATTGCCTACCAGAAAGTAAAAATTATGAACGAATCCTACAATATCGGTGCAAGGGTTTTTGATTCCATTGCAAATGGTTTTTCCGTGTACATGCATGCCTCGGAACTCAGGGAATCCCTTGAATTGAACCCAGAGTTTTTTAACTGCGGGTTTGGGCAATTAACTACCATTGACCAAGCTCTGCTCCAATATCAGGTTGATCTACTTGATGATCACGCAAAGTCAATTTATGGTACCAATTTCACTGTAAAACTGATAGGGCC
>WJJB01000249.1 GCA_014729935.1 Candidatus Bathyarchaeota archaeon
CTCGTGGGGCGAGTTCACCCGCATGCTGGAATACAAGTGCGAGTGGCGCGGCAAGCACCTCGTGAAGGTGGATCGCTTATACCCTTCATCCAAGCTCTGTTCTAACTGCGGCTACAAGCACGACGATCTACAGCTTTCAGATCGTGAATGGACGTGTCCCGATTGTGGCATGCACCACGACCGCGACGAGAATGCCGCCACGAATTTGGATGGCGAGGGGAAACGAGTCCTTATCGAAGAACCAAACATCAAGATCATCACGTCATCTACCGTGGGAACCACGGGAAGTCACGCTTCTGGAGATCGTGTAAGACCCGAACCGTTGGATGCACCATCCACGACGGGGACGGCGGTGGTCGATGAAGGAAGAATCCACGCCCTTTAGTTTAGGGCGTGGTAGTTCAATTCGTGGTTTTGCTGGAATTACCACCCCAGTATTGTATATATACAGTTTCATCGCTGATCTCGGTTTAAACCGGTTTGAATTAATCTCGGTAGTACTGATGTTCACTCCGGTATTCTTGATGGGAATCCTGGTCTTGGCATATTGGCTGTATCTACAATACTTCCCCCACCAGAAGGAAAAATTTACCCACCGTGGGAAATTCAAGGTACTCGACTTGAAAATGGAGTTACGATAGCTAATGAAACAAACCAAAAAAGTTGATGAAAATATGCCATCGGAACGCAAGAAAGTAAAAATCCTTGCACTCGTATTGATTCTCGGCACTGGTTCCTTGTGTATCTTTATCAGTTACCCGTTCCTCGCAGGATTCGATCCAGCTTATGGAAATCCCGTTCTTGAATTTCCCATAAAGGATCCCGGGAATGTCACTGACATGACAGCTTTTAACACGCCAGATTGGGGAGAACCTGGAGTTTTCCACAATGGTATCGATCTCGTCATTCATGGGAATAATGCAACCATTGTGATTTCGCCGTGCAACGGCATCGTGCGCAAGATCGATGTTAAAACGAATCCATATGCAGGTAACATGCTTTTATCAATTCTCATTAAAGTAAACTACAAGTGGTCGGTGAAGTTGGTACTCGAACCGATGGGAAATTCTTCTGCCTTGAACCAAGAGCAGCAGGAAAAGGTCTTGGTTGAAGTGGGAAAGAAAATCATGGTTGGAGATGATGTCGCATTCTTGCTTGATGGCGACGAATACGCACATCTTCATTACATGGTAATGAAACAATCTTCAGCGATTTGCCCCTACCAGTATTCATCAACTATGGCCCAGGGCATATTTGATAACATTGCGACTGTTACGGGTGAATTGCCTTGCTTGTAGATTCTTACTTTTAATTTGGAGGGGGATGGAGTTCTAGATGTCTCCAAAAAACGATACAAGCCACGCAGCACGCGATAGACGCGAGAATACATGCTGGCAGCATTCCAGGAATGGATGGATACCGGTCCTTGCAGGGATAAGAGTTATTTGCCACCGTAAAACCCGAGCTATCTCGCAATTCCAATTGCGGTCCACATATGATGTTATCCATGATCATGCCTCCGGTGCAATTCCGAAACCTGATAGTGCCATCATCGAAGGAATTATTGAGAACGTTGATGTTGCTGGCATCCTTGGCGAGAGCATCGGAATTGATGAAATTATTATTGAAGATGGTAATATTTTCAATTGGCGCGTGTTCAATATGCGTTCCCGCACCGGTATCCCGTATCGTGTTGTTCCGGATAAGGAAATCCTTGCTCCTGTATATTTCTATCCCATCATAGGTGAGATTAGAAATAGTATTGTTTTCCAAGAGGATTGACATGCAACCCGTGTCAAATTGCAATTCACCATCCAAATATGGAGAATCTGGCTCCTGGGCGAAATAATTCGACATTATTGTGGCATTACTCACGTTCTGGTAAAAGAGAGACTTATGATAATTCAAGATGGTGTTGTTGATCAGGTCAAGAGTATCCACAGAACCTGCATCCACCCCCACGCAATCATATGTATTCCCCCCTGCAATCATGTGATTACCAACAACCATGAGATTCTTGCCGAAACTAGCGGCTATGGATTGATTCTCGATGGCAATAAATGACGTATTTTCAATCAAGGCGCCAGTGAAATCGTGAACGGTAATCCCGATCTTGCCATTGGTGAGCATTGAATCCCGGATTGAGATGATAGTGGAATCCATTGCATTGATGGCTCGATCGAAATCTTGGAGGCGTGTTCCCACCAGTTCAAGCGTCCCTCCATTCTCCGCTCCGATTTCATTGTATTGGGTTACGCTTGCATTGCCAAGGATTAATTGCCCTCCATTAACCCATACCCCGTCTGCATTATTTGAAAACGTGATGTTGGAATCTAACACCTCTAATGTATATGAAGGGAGAACTTGGATTGTCCCATTCATGATTAACTGGTGATCTGCCATTGTTGTATTTTGATTAATGATCCAATCCCCGGAAGCAGGCGGCATGCTTCCTGTTATGATACTTTTACCCACGGCCCCGCTATGGTCATATTTATCTATTCCCGAGCTCCCAAAAAGAATGGTGGCAGCTGGAAAACACATGAGGAATCCATAGATAATCACCAACGAGATTTTACTATGATTTTCTAAACCCATTTTTACCATTTCCTTGATGCTGCATGGATCTATCGCAAGATGAACTACCATGGATTTACCGGCATGGTTACCACGAAATAGCCTGTTGCGAACGGTGGGCCCAAGCCATCTTCATCCGCTTCTTTGCAAGACATCTACAACCAGTAATGTTTGCGCTATTATTCATCCTTAATTGATTCTCGATAGAAGGACTGCATTATTTGGGACAATTTTTTAATGGTGGTTGTCATGATGAGGGAGACCATTTAATCCTGAAGCGGGTTAACCGGTTGATCCAGCTTTTGAACGTGATGGTTTCATCGATTTGATAGTTGAACTAGCACGCGATCTAAACATCGAACCCATCGTTTAAAAACGTGCCAATCCATCGAATTTCTGAAAAGCGAGGCGAAGCCCATCCTGCCCCTGAAGTGGCGGGTTTTCTTTCGCAAGGCGGATAAATCAATTGCTTATTGGCTAAAATTCGCGCCAAGAACTATTCATTGCTCTGGTTTCCGCATATCCAGCAGGATGGATTTTTCATCTTCTCGTGGAAGAAAAACTTGTTTGTGGTTCCATCGTACCTGAGTTCCCTGCCGTGAAGTGGAGGGCCAACATACGAATTCCAAGATCTACTCTTCAAGTAGGAATCAATACCAAGAATGATCTTTATCACTTGCTGTGCTTGCAACGCACCGATGATAGAAGTGGTGGTAATGATATTTGCCATCTTCAATTCAGTGTTGCCGTCTTTCGAGTCAATTTCCGAGCCAGTGCACGAGAATTTTTGCCACATGATGTCCAAATCTTTCGAAGACATGCTACATTGCAAGCAAGGCGTCCCTTTTACTTGTGGTATCGTGCAAAAGACGCTTCCTTGGAAGCCATCGATTCCGGAATCAACAAAAGGGATTTCATGGTAATAAGAATAGGAATTGAGTTGCAACCGTGCTTCAAGATTATCCAAGCAGCTTGCAGTAACCGAGCATTCCTTGTATATGGCAGGATCGACGTCCTCAATCCGTTCAACCAGGGGCACTACATTCGTCCTTCCATATTTCTTCGCATTTTCCGAAACCACTTCAGCTTTGAATTTTTCTTCTTTTGCATCTTCTTGAGTGAAAAACACGCAGCGATTCAAATTAGATTGATCGATGAAATCGAAATCTATCAAGTATATTCTTCCAAGTCCCATCAATACCAAGTTTTTCACCAACTCATTTCCCGTGGCTCCCGCACCTACTACCAAGGCTGTGGATCCACTAATCTTTTCCTGATCCCAACCCTTGAGTCTCTTCTGTCGATCAAAGATATCTTGATTGATGTTTTCTTCATCAACCACATCAATATCTTGCTTCTTTGCATTCATCATGAACCACGGGGTTAAGAAAAACTGTACCCATCTTTCTATTTCTCGCGGATGACGGCATAGCTCACGTAATGATAATGCTTGTCGTCATCTATCTTGAAAAAAGCACGGGTTTCACGTATCGGGTCAACAACCAAAGCCACGTGGTATATTTCATCATACATTTCCATCGTGGAAATATCCACTGAACTTAGGAACACGCCAAGATCAGGATGACTGTGCCACCATCCTGTGATAATGGAATGAGGGTAACGTTCTTCCTTCTGTCGAGCCATTTCACCAATCCCTCCTTCAATGACTTGAGTGAAGATTGGGCTACTCTCTATTAATTCAGAATAAACATAGCCATCAATAATGATGTATGTTTTTCCCTTCCATTTGTAAGCATTTCCAACAAGGTTACCAATAATCTCGTACTCGTTATTCTTGCATCGATCCTCTATCTCATCTAACACGTTTTTGTAGATATACACGTCATGAACGAATGAATTGTCAGGTTGTTCCATGCTAGCGTCTTCCA
>WJJB01000250.1 GCA_014729935.1 Candidatus Bathyarchaeota archaeon
CCGATCACGTCATACGTTGAATTGGCAAACCCCGGGTATGCTACTGCCTCGAACACGCGCTGTTTCAGCCCGACTTCCGCTGGGAAGCCAGCCCCGTTCATGAGCACGCCCTTGAGAATGTAATAATTCATGATTACGTGATCTGGGTGTATTTTAAGATGATCTGCTAACTAAGTAAATGACATTCTTATGTATTATTTCTTTTTCCATCATGGTAGAAAAGCATGGACGTTGATGACGCACTTCTGCTAGAGCAGAAAGGAAAGATCGCCACGATTACCTTGAATAATCCCGATAAACTCAACACGTTCACGATCGAAAGGTTAGATCAGTTAAGGGGTATGTTCGAGGAGATCAAGTCGAATAAAAAAATCAGGAGCGTCTTGATCAGGGCGGAAGGCGAGAAAGCCTTCTCCGCGGGGCTCGACACGGGTATGCTTACCAGTGGGGACCCGGGAATCAAGGGGAAAATCATTGAATCCGGCACGGCGTTATCACAGACGGTGTTTTACATGCCCGTGCCCATCGTGTGTGCTATTGCGGCGCCCGCCGTTGGTTGGGGTTGCATCTTATCGATGCTGAGCGATTTTCGGTACATGATAGATGAAGCGCACTTCAGGCTTCCCGAGTTATCAATTGGTATATATCCTGCAACAGGCGCGCTAACCTTGTGTTACATGCATTTCGGTGTTTCCCTTGGTAACGAGATGCTTTTCATGGACAAGAAACTATCAACGGCTGAAGCAGCACGGGTAGGTTTCGTTAATGGTGCGGGTGCAACCCGTGATGCCGTGGAAAAGATGGCAAGAAATGCTGCGAGGTCATTGGCAAGACTGAACCAGCAAGTTGTCATGTACACGAAGATGAATAGCAGGTTGTTGCAAGGAATTGAATATTCTGCAGCCTTAGACCTTGAAAAACGCTGTTTTAAGGATCTAATGGCCTTGGGAAAAGATAATGATTGGCATGCGAAATATCTCGATGATCTGGAGCGGAAAGCCAAGGAATTCTCCTGATACTTGATTGATGGCGATAAATTAAAACTTGTCTCCAATTCTCGTTCATATTTTCATTAATTTCTCATGGATGGGCTAGGTTTTTTGGAGTTACATTGAAATAGTCTAGAAAGGATTGGGGTGCATGAAATCCTTAGCACGCCTCAAGGGAAAATTCCACCTTTCTATGGTGGAATTGCCCCTGGTAACAAGTATCTTCATCTCATGGTTTTTACTATTCGTCGACGCGTATCCACTCGCCCAGGATCTCGATCATTCAGACACCATCTCAATTGATTCCACGCTTGAGTATTTCTTGCTTGGCATGTTACTGTTTTCCGTGGTTGCAGTGTTCTTAAAGTCGAAATTACACATTATTGCCTGCATCACGTGCCTTTCCACGTGGTGCGTGTTTTTCGTGAGCTGGATGCAGTTTAACGCAACTGCAATCGTCGATCCGGTTAATACACCCGAGATCAATCTTGGATTATTCATGATAGACCACTTCTGGATCTTCGTATTCACTGGCATGGCTTCCACCTTTTACTTGTACTCCGTGGTGCACCAGCACTTTGAAAGGATCGGTCGTTCTGGTCAATCCGCTGCGCCGATGCTTGCAATAACGGGATTGGCTATTTTCTTGCTTGGATGGTCCCATCGGTGGTTGATCTCGCTAGATCTAGAATTTGCACTCCTGCTAAGCTTTTTCCCGCTCTTGATCGTTCTTGCATGGAACGGCAGGGACCAAGAACCAATCATTGGACATAAAAACGCATTTTTCGGCGTCCTTTTTTTCGGAGCTTTCTTCATCTCGATGGTTTCGACATTCTGGATTGGTACAGCGCCCCTCTTTTACTTCGCGGTTGATCGCTTCGTGATGATTTTTTCAGGGGGATTCTTGACCACCATAGCAATCGTGGAGCTAGTCAAGCGCTTCTTGGAGAAGCCCATGCCCTATTACTTGTTATTACTCGTAGCCTTGGCCATCCAGGTTATTGAGTTGCTCTTGATCTTTACCAGGACCAAGAGTTCAGATTCAACCTATGACACTGGTCCAGCAACGCCCTTTGTTTTCTTCCTCGTGGGAGCAACTTCGGGAATGCTCGTTCAGGCTGCATGCAATGCTTATAGTCATTTCAAACTTGAAACACGAGAAAATCGTCGGATATGGCACGAGATGGGAAGATGGTTTTTATCCGCTGTCATCGTGGGTGGGTTCTATTTTGGCATCATGCAAGGCTTGGATGAAAAAGCCTTCAAAAAGAATATCAATGAATATGCCTTTTTTGGCGCCATAACTTTACTGGGCGTGATCGCCACGTACACCGTCTTGGTTTACATTGGCATCAAGAAGAAAAACAAGCCCAGGTTATTCGTCGTGAAACGCCAAACTGCTCGGTTAACTTCTCGCAAGTTCCACGTTTCAAGGAAAAAAATATTCTCCTTCATCGCGTGTTCCACGGTAGTCGGGAGTACTTGCTTGGCCTTGATCCCTCATGCAGTATATCCATCGACGAGCACGTCGGGTTATCCCATTTATCTCGGGAATATTGGCAAGATCGCTGTTAGCGAGGTATCCCCGCTTTCCAAGGTTGGGAAATTTGATCTCATTCCTGCCGGTAAAGCAGCCTCGCTGGGAAACCCCGTGATACGCCGCTCCATGGCAAGGAACGAGTTTGAAACCGTGCAGGTCGTACTTTCGAATTGGGGATTCTCCAAGGTGATGGTGAAGGATATCACCATCTCGAATAGCACCCACGGTGGTTATAACACGACGTTCTCTCTCGATCCCGTCAACAAGTCGTGGAAGAACGAGACATGGGCTTGGCGCAGGTTTACTGCCCGGTATGTTGACGAGATCCAGCCTGGATGTCCCAACATCCTTTATGATTTTCACGGCAATCAAACGAAGGTCCAACTGGTCACCGGGAAAAATGAATCACGACCTGTACCCAATGCAGCCCCGGGAACGAATCTCGCGTTATGGTTCACCCTATATACCAGTAATGACACTTCTACTGGCATGTACTCTGATGAAGTATCGATCGTTACCAGCAAGGGCACGATCAACGTCACCCTGGAGACGATGGTGTGGGACTTCACGCTACCGGTAAACCATTCACTACGCGTGGCATTCGGTAATAGAAATTTGGATAGAATTGATAACCGGGATGATTGGATAAAAAATTACCTGAAACACCGGGTATCACCATATTTCCCATTCATGCGTGGTTCCTATTACACGAAAAACACGGAGCACGATAACGTGACTTTCGATTTCGCGCAATTGGAGATAGATTTGACAAATGCCATCGACCACGGCCAAGATCACTTCAGGATCCAGTTCAAGCCAGGGGACGTTTATGGTGCAGGTGCATTCTCGCAATCATTCAATGATACTGCCATATCCTATTATTCACAGCTTGGTTCCTTCCTTGCATCCCATCCATTACCAGGGGGTGGAACGTGGCTTGATCTGGCAATCGTATACGCCATAGATGAACCATCCGAGGATGAGTATGATGGATTTAACAGGTGGTCGGAGCTGGTGCATTCGGCTCATCCTGGTTGGAATGTTCTTCTCACCGAGCAATATGAAACACCGCTGGACGGCATGGTGGACATCTGGTGCCCGCATATTAATAGCGTGAACCCGGAGAATATTCCACTTCGGCATTTGCAAGGGGAAGAATTCTGGTACTATACCTGCTGTAGCTTGGTAAATAAGCCAACAGTATCATTCGTTGATCCCTCTGTGGATCACCTGGCCCTCTTCTGGTGCGCCTATGCGTTCGATTTCGATGGCTTCCTATTCTGGGA